>CAZCKF010000249.1:0-5582 GCA_964499155.1 uncultured Chitinophagaceae bacterium | reverse complement strand
AATCATGTACTGCACCGAATAATCCTGGCATTTTTGAAACAAGCCATGGCCAGCTTGCTGAAAGAATTATATAGATTTCAACTATCAGTGCACTCCAGAAAATAGCGAATGCGCCAATGTGTTTTAGATAAAAGGCAACGAGGAAAATGCCGAGTATAACACCATAGAAAAGCGAGCCGAGAATATTAACCGTTTCAATCAGGCTTTGGCCGATCTGGTTTGCAAATTGCGCAACGATAATTGAAAATACGCCCCACGCCAGGGTATACCATTTTGAAATGCGGTATTCATCAATGGGTCTTGCCTGTTTTGCAAAACGTTTATGAAAATCAACTACTGTGCTGGAAGCAAGTGAATTTAAGGCCGCTGCGATGGATCCCCATGCTGCAAGAAAGATCACGGCAATGAGTAAACCCTTTAAACCATCAGGTAAATTATTTTTTACAAAACCAAGGAAAATGTAATTGGTATCGTTTGTATCTGCCCGACTGACGGTTTTAGCGAATCGTTTAAAATCTTCACGGTATTGCTTTGAAGTTTTTTCCAATGCAGCCACTTCCTGCGAGATCAATTCTGTTTGCGCATCGTCCTTATTATTCAATGCTGTTGCAAGCAGCGCTGTTTTCTCTTGTTTGAGTTTATTTGTATTATCAAAGTTTGCCTGGTAATAACGAACGGAATCTGCATTGGCTGCTGTTGCTTCAATTACCAACCGGTCATTGAATGAAATGGGTGGTGGATTGAATTGATAAAAAGCAAATACCAATGCGCCGATCAAAAGAATGAAAAATTGCATGGGCACTTTGACGAATCCATTCATGATCAGGCCAAACCTGCTTTCAGTTGTATTTTTTGCAGTTAAATATCTACCCACCTGCGATTGATCTGCGCCGAAATAGGAAAGTGCGAGAAATCCTCCACCAATAATTCCACTGAATAAATTATACCTGTCTGTCCAGTTGAACCCGTTTTCGGTTATTCCTGTCGTGATTACATTTAATTTTCCCAATTCTCCGCTTACATGCAGTGCATCAGTAAAACTCACGTCGTCTGGTAATAGCTTAACGACCATATACCCAGCAACAAACATCCCTGCAAAAATGATCGCCAACTGCAGTTGTTGCGTATAAGCAACGGCTTTAGCTCCTCCCGTTACAGTATAAATGATGAGCAATCCTCCCATTCCAATATTTGTCCAGAATAGGTCCCAGCCAAAAAGCGAGGATAATATAATTGCCGGCGCATAAATGCTGATACCCGTTGACAATCCACGTTGCAATAAAAAAAGGAATGATGTCAGCAACCTTGTTCTTCCATCAAATCTTGTTTCAAGGAATTCATATGCGGTGAAAACTTTTAGTTTATTGAAGAGAGGAACAAATGTGATGCAAATGACTACCATTGCAAGTGGCAGTCCAAAATAATATTGGACAAATCGCATACCATCTGTGTATGCCTGTCCAGGTGCTGATAAAAAAGTAATGGCACTTGCCTGAGTACCCATGATGCTGAGAAGTACGAGCCACCATGGAAGCGTTCTGTTGGAAAGAAAATATCCCTCGAGATTCCTTGTTGTCCGGCTTTTATATACACCATAAGCCACGATGCCAAGCAGGGTGATGGAAATGACAATCCAATCGAGGGAACTCATGAAAAAGCTTTGGTGAAGAAGTAAAAGAAAAGAATTTCAAGCAACAGGAAGACGAGCATGAATACATACCACATGTTCCAGGATCTGAAGAGAGGTATTTTATCTTTTTCTCCAGCCATATTATTGAAGTTTCTTGTTTCTGGTTTCTTGTTTCTCGTTATTCCGCGTTAATCAGATTTGTTCCTTTGATGATTATAAAAGCAACTGAGAGATAATTTCAGTTTATCTTTTTTTCATCAGAGATATTGCTACAAAGCCCAGCACTAGTCCGAGTAACAAACCGATATGCATTCTTTTTATAACAAAGCCAAGCGCCATTGTACGACGGGTATCAGATGATGCCATTAAAATCCTTTTTGTTTATTCAATGCAATTAGGTTGGCCATCAATCGATATGCACCGGGTATACCTGCAGGCAACTGCCTGAAAAATACAATGCCGGTATAAACAAAAGTTCCTTTACCATGTCTTGCAATGATCAAAGCTCCTTCGTCAGGTTTTTCTCCCGCATCATTCATTGCAAGTACTGACTGATAACTGCTATCATATTGTGCTGCATGATAAATACTTCTTTCCTGGATCCAACCATCAAAATCCTGTTGTGTTATTTTATTGGGATAATGAAATACGGTATGATCTGGCTTTGTGATTGTTACAGGCGTTTCCTCCTGTGATACACGGGTACGTGAAATATTAAATGGATGCGGTCCGATCTTCGCACGCACTGGTCCGATCTGGCTGCTCGTATTGTATTGCACGATCAGGTTACCACCATCCAATACATACTTCATCAGTTTCTGGTGATGTTTATTCATCCATTCGTGCGTGTTATATGCTCTTACTCCGGTGATAATTGCATCAAACTGGTTAAGATTATTTCTTTCGAGTTCCTTGTCTCCAAGAGTGATCACTTCATAACCCATTTCCTCAAGTGCTTCCGGTACTTTATCGCCAGCACCGGTAATGTATCCAATCCGCTTTCCAACAATAGTCAGGTCAATTCGTTTATTTACAATTTCAGCAGGACTGAAATAATGAATATTTGGAATGTGCGTGTATTTTATCTCATTGATGTACTGTCCGGGTTTATTTATTCCAGATTCGTTCGACATCAGCCTGTATGTTTCATTCTTAGAGCCACTAACAGAAAAAGGTATTTCGCGATTTTCATTCGCTACAGGGGAAGTAAACGTAGCAGTATTGATTTTTACATTTGGAGATGATGCAGTAACCTGCGTTGTTGCATTGATGCGCGTTGGAGTTAACGTAAATGCTCCATCAAATGTGTTGGCGCCTGTGGTAAGTACAAAAGACTTTTTTGGTTTGATAAAAAAAGAAGGGATCACTGCAAGCGGATGATACAATTCGCCGCGTACCGGATCTGTTACTTTATACCGCACAGGTTGCACAAATCGAAAATGTTGACCCTCGATGTCAAATTCAAAATGCGCCAGGTAAGCTGGCATGGCATCGGGATTACCTATTAACATCTGGTCTGTTACATTATAATATCCCTCTTCCATCGGATGTTGTAACCAGTAAGGTTGTGAGACGGGTTTATTTGCAGGGACTGCAATGGTTTTTGTAATTACCACATTCCTGTTCCTGGCAAGAACCTGGTTTATTGTTGTATCAAAAGCATCTACTGCAACCTTAAAGAGCTTCGCATTTACTCCCAACCTGTTATTCATATTAACAGTAAATCGAAGCGAATCTCCCTGCACTGCAACTGCCTGCGATGTATAAGCATCTATCCAAATCCCACCCAATTGACGGATAAGTTCTGCAGTTTCATTTAATTTTTTATCGCGAATAGTACCGGATGGCAATGCATTGATCATTTTATAAATGCCAACGAGCGCTGAAACTGATTTTTCAGGTGCCCGGAAATCAAAAGCTTCAATGGCTGCATTAATTGATCTTTCAATGGCAGCTCCACCCTGAATTTTATTCCAGCTTGCGTCAATGTCTTCAAACAGATCTGTTGAAGGTTGTGTTCCGCGAGTTGCTTTGAAAAATTCAAATGCTTCTCCTCTTCCCGCTGCAACACCAAAGCCCTGTGACTTATGCTGGCTGCGACTCTCCGCAGCAATTTCCCCATAACCTTTTCCAAGTAAAGGATTGTAGGCCCCGACATCCATCCGCAGTTCGCCTTCGCGAGTGGAAGTGGGATTATTAAAATTGAAAGAATTCCAGACAACTCTTTTTGGCTGCCAGGGTCTTACAAATTTTAACTGCTCTGGAAATTTGTTTGGATCTGCAGCAGCATCAAAAGCTTCATTTGCAAGAATGGCTGATGCAGTATGATGACCATGACCACCCTCTCCTGTTGTAGGGAATCTTGAAATAATTACATCTGGTTGAAATTTGCGAATTACCCAAACAACATCAGCAAGCACTTTTTCTTTATTCCATTTTTTAAATGTCTCTTCCGGATTTTTTGAATAACCAAAATCGAAGGCACGTGTAAAAAATTGTTCAGCACCATCAATTCTTCGAGCAGCCAATAATTCCTGTGTTCGTATCAATCCAAGTTCAATGCCCTGCTCATCCCCAATCAGGTTTTGCCCGCCATCTCCACGAGTTATAGAAAGATATCCTGTGCGATATAATTTTTCTTTTGAATAGTATGCAAGCAATCGTGTGTTCTCATCATCCGGGTGCGCCGCTATGTATAAAACCGAACCAAGCACCTTGAGTTTTTGCAACGCCAAATACATTTCAGCAGAAGTCATTGACTGCGGCGCCTGCGCACGCAATGCCAGTGAAAATGATATGAATAAAATACAAGCAATTGTTTTCATTGGAAATAATTCATACCGAATATAAAAGTCTGCCCCAATAAATTAGATACCGGCTATAAACTTTAAACTTCCTTTGTCATTCCTGTTTAGGTGTAGTGTTGATCAAAACAACCCTACCATAAACACAGCATTCGCCACCATCAACTTTCCATTTTCCCAGAATCCACGGAATATGGGGTTGTCTGCAAAATACACCACCTTGCCCCTGCCCATGTCCTGTACGCCGAATATCAAACCATCCTGCAATTTGGATTGCAATTTAGACCCGACGAATCCTGCAACCTGCGCCTGTTTTTTTATTATCCCTACGTTCCATCCACCCTCCTTAATAAAATCATACACATTATCATCCTGCCGAAGTGTGTAATAATGGCGAGGATAACCAAAGGCCAGCGGGTGTGAATGGTCAAGCTCAACCCTGAATATTGAACCTGGTGTGATGTAAGCAATTCCTTCACGGTCGCGGTTTTCAAAAACATGCAGCGCATCATATGCATCTGCTTTATCACTTGACGTATCCTCTTTTCTTGATTTTATTCCCCACTCGGTTCTGGAAAGTTGTGCAACCGCTCTTTCAATGGAAATAAGCGTTCCACCACGATTCACCCAATCACGTAATTGATCTGCTCGCGCTTTTTCATTCAGAAAAGGAAAATTTCCATCAGGTAAAATGATCACATTATAATCCTGCCAGTTTACAAATCGAAGATCTTTTTCATTGATCAATGACACTGGATAATTTAATTCCCGGTCGAAGTAATGCCACAATTCTCCAACACTGTTTGAGTTGATTCCTTCACCAACAATCAGCGCAACCTTTGGTGACTGAACGACCTGCACTCTTGAACTTCCAAAATCACCGCCGCGGTCAACCATGCCTGTACCTACAGTTACCACCTGCAGATTATTTTCATTTGCAATTCGATTGAGTGTTGAAGTCAGGTTAGCAGTACGATCATTTCCACTGCGTAAAATGATCAGTGAGCCGCGCTCAAATTTTTGTCCCGCCATTTCAAATGGTATTTCAGAAACACGCACGCGTATTCCCTGTTGCAGCAAAGAAGCAAGCGCTTTTGCACTTTGCATCCCCTGCCACCTGATCACATAACCATAGGACTCTGAAACCT
>CAZCKF010000248.1:0-5593 GCA_964499155.1 uncultured Chitinophagaceae bacterium | reverse complement strand
CATGCCGAGAATACTTCCATATTCATCAACTATAAAACAACCATGAATTTTTGTTTGTTTGAATTTTTCAAGAACCTGGTAAGCAGTATTGTTGTCGGGAACAAACAAAGCTGGTTTCATCAGGTCACGAAATAGAGTTAGGTCATTGGTAACATACAAATCTTTGATGGAAACAATTCCCTTCAATTCATCAATGTGACCATCGCAGATCGGATATACTGAGTGTGGTTCGCTGTTGATCTTTTCCTTGATTTTTTCTTCATTATCATTCAAATCAAACCAAATAATATCACTCCGATGCGTCATGAGAGAAGTAATGTTGCGGTCACCCAAATGAAAAACGCGTTCAATGATTTCCTGTTCAGCCTCTTCAATTGCGCCATGTTCTGTGCCCTCGCTGATGATGGCTTTTATCTCTTCTTCTGTTACCTGGTTTTCATCGGTCTTAATATTAAAAAGCTTGACAATAATGGTTGATGACTTCATCAACAGCCATATAAATGGATAAGTTATCTTGCTGATCACACGCATGGGCCTTGCCATTAATTTGGCAATCACTTCTGGACGAGAAAGACCTATTCGTTTTGGTACCAGTTCCCCGAAGACAAGTGAAAAATATGTAATGATGATTACGACAATGGTAGTGGCTACACCATGACTGTAATCAGCAATAAATGGATACCTGCTGAGGTATGCTGCGAGATCATCAGTGAGTTGCTCTCCTGAAAAAATACCGGTGAGGATGCTGATTAGTGTAATACCTATCTGGACTGTGGAAAGAAAAGTATCAGGATGATTAGAAAGATCCAGCGCTTCTTTTGCGCGTTTATCTCCTTTATTCGCCTGCCCTTCCAACCTGGCCTTTCGAGCCGATACCAGTGCTATCTCCGCCATCGAAAATATTCCATTCAACAGGATAAGTCCGATCAGGATCAGGATCATTTATGCGACAGTTGGTTGTTTATCGAAGGTAATGTATCCGAACTTCTTATGGAAGAATGAAGCAAGCAACCAGCCAGTACCAATTCCTAGCAATGCCCCTCCCAAAATATCAGAAGGATAATGTACACCTACATATACCTGTGCATATGAAACAGCAAACGCCCATACAAATGCAAGCCAGGCCCATCTTCCGACGATATGACGAAAAGTAAAAAAGAAAAATGCTGCCATGCCGAAATGGTTGGCCGCATGACTTGAAGTGAAACTGTATGCACCAGAACAATGCTTTAAAAGAAATCTGACATTGTATGAAAAATCAGGATCAAAACAGGGTCGTGGTCTTTCAAAAATTTCTTTTATCACCCGGGAACTTGTCATGTCAGTAATGGCCACCACGCAAATAAAACCAAGGCACCACCACCAGCCGCGCGTTCTGAAATTGAGGGTAACGAAAAACAGGAGAAACAAATAAAGCGGAGACCAAATAATTCCTTGCCGAAGCAGCGGCATTACAAGATCAAAAACCGGGTTCGCTGTTTCGGAGTTGATAAAAATAAAAACCTGCCGATCAAAAGATTTGAGCGCCTCTATGAGAAGAACCATGAGCCAAATTAATGTTGAATGTCCAATGTTCAATGTCCAATATCCAATGTCAGATGTCCAATACCTGCAGAAGACATTATGGGAAATCACATAGACAAATCAGTGATTTTAGGCTCCAATGAAGCGGGATAACGAGAAACGAGAAACCAAAACATCATCTCTAAGGTTTTTCCCCTAGTAACCTTAAGCAGGTCCACCCCTCTTATATGGCCGTCCATCGACTTTAACTTGCCTTACCACTGATTTTTCATTTCTTTTGTAGCCCTTTACAAGCTTACCGGGAATTGCATGCTGATCAAATACAAAATACCTAAGACGGTGCTTTGGGTGGTGAACCTCTTTGTGATGTTTCTTTTGATCTTCACGATCTTTCGCTTTGCCACATATTTCGCATTCAGACCCGAAGACCTCACCTTTTCAGATTTGCTGCCCTCGTTTCTTCTTGGAATGAGATACGATTTAAGATGGATTGCAGTAATCCTGCTTCCAATCGTTGTTATCAGTCACGTACCCCGGTTTTCTCCATTCTATTCCATGGCCAACAAAAAGATATGGACATGGTATTTGGCCATCGTCACATTCGTTGTGTTTTTCTTCTTCGCTGCTGATTTTGGAAACTTCTCTTACAATCAGACAAGGCTGGATGCGGGTGCATTGAATTTCGTGGAGGATGCATCGATTTCGATGGCCATGCTCTGGCAATCATACCCAATGTTCTGGCTGTTGCTTGGATTGTTTGTAGTGGTGTTATTGTTTCGTTGGGTTTTCCGTCAATTGCATTCACAGGTACACACAAAGACCGATGGACGTGGAATTCCATACCAGCGTAAGTGGTTTGTACTTGCAACCTGCCTGCTTTGTGTATGTGTCTATGGAAATGTATCGCATGAACCTTTGAATTGGAAAAAAGCATTTGTATTAAAAGACAGTTTCAAATCATACCTAGCACTCAATCCGCTGCAGAATTTTTTTGCAACACTCAGGTTGCGCAAGCCGCAGTTCAATGAAGAAAATGCTCGTGCAGCATTTCCTCATGTTGCAGGCTGGATGGGATTGAAAGACCAGCATGAATTCAGTTTCAGGCGTGAACATATTCCTGCTTCCGCAGTATCAACTCAACCCAATGTTGTTCTTGTGCTTTGTGAATCATTCAGCATGTACAAAAGCAGCATGAGTGGGAATAAATTGAACACTACTCCGTATTTTAAAAAATTAACTGAAGAAGGTGTTTTCTTCGAACGCTGTTTTACTCCGCATTTCTCCACTGCACGTGGCCTTTTTGCAACCATCACAGGAATTCCGGATGTGCAGTCATACAAATTTTCCACGCAGAATGAAATGGCGCTGAATCAGCGAACCATCATTAATGATTTTGAAGGTTACGAAAAGTTCTATTTTCTCGGTGGAAGTCCCGAATTCAACAATTTCAAGGGACTTCTTGGAAACATACCGGATTTGAAAATGTACACGGAAGGTCAGTTCCGTTCACCCAAGATCAACGTTTGGGGAATCAGCGATAAAAATCTTTTTCTCGAAGCAAATGATGTTTTTCGTCAGCAGTCAAAACCTTTTTTTGCAATTGTCCAGACAGCTGACAATCATCGTCCATTCATGATACCTGAAGAGGATAATGGTGATTTTGAAAAGATCACGGTTTCACAGGACACATTACTGAAATACGGATTCACGTCCATCGATGAATTTAATTCGTTTCGATATTCAGATTATTGTTTCCGCAAATTCATGGAAGCTGCTCAAAAAGAATCCTACTTCAACAATACAATTTTCGTTTTTGTGGGTGATCATGGTGTGGCGGGAAATGCCAGGGCTGTGTATCCAAATGTATGGACCTCACAGCGACTGACAGATGAACACGTTCCCCTGTTGTTCTATGCTCCATCCATATTGCAACCACAATTGAGAAAAGAAGTTGTCTCACAAATCGATGTACTTCCAACCATCGCATCCGTTACAGGTCAGAGGTACATCAACAACACGCTTGGTAGAAATGTACTTGACGTTGCTCCAAAAAACAATTACGCTTTTATTATTTACCCCGGTGAAAAGATCGGAATGGTCACTGATGATTACTATTTCACCAAGAGCATCAATTTTAATGATGAAAAGCTTCATCCACTTTCTCCTGATAAAAAATATTCCAAAGCTGAGGAAGATTCCATCAAATCGAAACTGTCGGTAGTTACCACTTCATATTATGAAACAGCTAGGTGGATGCTTATGAATAATCGCAAAGAGTAGCTGTGAGCTTTTGAGCTATGAGCTCCGAGCTCTACGAGACGGTGTCATCCTATTTTATTTTGAAAATTATTTAAAAGCTTTGAGTGCGATCGTTCACAAATTGAAGTTTCAAAAAAAGATTGATCTGACATCACTTCACAATAAATTATCTTTTCGAATCTGTAAACGAACGTACTAGAAGCCTAAAGTTATTTTCAAATATTAACCGCCAACGAAATCTCGCAGCCCTCGCAGCTCGTAGCTAAGAGCTCAAAGCTCATAAAGCGTCTGTTCTCCTCCCATCCGAATAAAGCCTTTTTTCTTCATCTTCCTTTCTCATCAATGGCAATTTATGTGCAACCAGAATGAGCCGTGGGGTATTGCGGATATGATAGGGATTTAAATTGTAATCGCCGAAAACATCTGTTACCTGCATGCCAGTGTAACTGAGCATGTCTGTAAAATCTCCCATTGAAAATTTTGCAACGCGTTCGGTAAATTCAAGTGGTTCTGTGAGTGATGGATCGGAAATGCGGATTTTTTTATAGAAATGATCATCATCGTGCCAGCGATTAATTTCGTATAAAGTTGAATCGATTTGTTTTTTTTCTTCATGAACAAAATGATCTTCTGCGTAATGAACATTCAGGTAATCGATAACAAAAACTCCATCGGATTTAAGACTGGTAACAATGGTGCGTATTGCATCCTCGTGTTCTCTGCGTGTACGGAAATAACCAAAGCTTGTAAAAAAATTTAACGCGTAATCGTAATAGTTCATCCGGAAAGGAAGTCTCATATCATGCTGAAAGAATTCAAGATTTTCATCCTCGTATTGCAATGCATGTTCAATACTTTCTGGTGAGATATCGATACCTGTTACAAAAAAAGAATGTTCAGCAAGAAATTTACTGTGCCTGCCTTTCCCACATGCCACGTCAAGCATGCTGGAACCTTTTGCAGGTTTTAAAAATTGCAGCAGCCTTTCCATGAAATCTTCTGCTTCTTTTTCATCACGCTCAAAATAGAGTTTGTGATAAAAGGGAGAGTTGAACCATTCTTTGTACCATTGTTGCTGCATTACCATTCAGCAAAAATAGACCCGGGTAAGCCAATAGTTTTGTAAAGGTTGTATCCAGTCATTTTTAAAGCTTTTGATGCCGTATTTTTGCCCCCCTAAATTGTAATACGTGGCATTGATAAAGAGCATTTCCGGAATTCGGGGAACAATCGGCGGTAAGCCCGGAGAATCGCTTTCACCCATTGATATTGTTCGGTTTTCTTCTGCATATGCTGAAAGAACAAAAACCTGAAAATGCTGCAGTAAAAGTGGTGATTGGACGTGATGGAAGAATCAGTGGTGAACTGGTTCGTCAATTGGTTACAGGCAGTTTGGTTTCACTTGGCATTGATGTGATAGATCTCGGGCTTTCTACTACTCCCACGGTTGAACTTGCGGTAAAATGGACTGGTGCGGACGGCGGGATCATTCTCACTGCAAGCCACAATCAAAAAGAATGGAATGCATTGAAGTTGCTCAATGCGGAAGGTGAATTTATTAATGCAGAGCAGGGGTTAAAGATCTAAAGAAAATTTCCGGTATGCGGGTGTTGATAAGCTTGGACGCTATTCTCTGGATCATTCATTTATGCAAAAGCACATCGATGCCATTGTGAATTACCCTCAAGTTGCAGCACGATCCATTGAAAAAAGGAAATTTAAAATTGTTGTCGATGGCATCAATTCAACGGGTGCCACTTTTGTTCCTGCATTATTAAGAGCATTGGGTGTGGAATCAATTGTTGTATTG
>CAZCKF010000247.1:0-5596 GCA_964499155.1 uncultured Chitinophagaceae bacterium | reverse complement strand
TAAGATCACACGGATTGGTGCACTGTATGCTGCGTTTGCCTTCATCATCACATTGATCCGTGAAGCGATCAAAGACATGGAGGATTTGCACGGAGATCTCCGCTATGGTTGCAAAACAATGCCGATTGTGTGGGGCGTGAATGCAACAAAGATCTACATTGCTGTCTGGCTGATTGTACTTATAGCTGCCATTATAATCCTGCTGGTTTATATTCTCCAATTCAAATGGTGGGCTGCAGTTATTTATACCGCAGTTTTGGTATTGCCGCCACTGGTAATATTGTTGCTAAAACTTTATAAAGTGAATTCCACTGTCGAATACCACAGGCTCAGCAACCTGAGTAAATTTGTAATGCTGACAGGAATTTTATCCATGGCTCATTTCTGGTTTTATTTATAAAATTGATGAAACAGATCATACTTGCATCACGATCTCCCCGAAGAAAACAATTGCTTGAATGGGCGGAGGTACCATTTATTATTGTAACAGAGGATACAGATGAATCTTTTCCGCCGGATCTCACCCCCGAATCTGCGGCCATTCATATTGCAATGAATAAAGGAATGGCCATTCATCGAAAACATCCTGATGCAACAGTCATATCTGCCGACACAATTGTTGTTCTCAATGAACGCATAATTGGAAAACCCGAGAACAGGCAGGATGCCATTAATATTCTTTCACTTCTTTCAGGTAAACATCATAAAGTGATCACGGGAGTATCAATCATCCATGGTGATAAGCAAAAAGCTTTTGCTGATATCACCGATGTTTTGTTTTATGAACTGACACGCGATCAAATTGAATTTTACGTCGACAAATACAGGCCATATGACAAAGCAGGTGCCTATGCCATCCAGGAATGGATCGGGGTTATTGGCATTAAATCGGTGAAAGGGGATTTTTATAATGTAATGGGATTGCCAGTGAGTCGGGTGGTGAGGGAGTTAAAACAATTTGAAGATTTGAAAATTATTTAGATCGAACAGTCTAAAAATGATTGTAAAATCTAATGTTCAAAAATATCCCAGGTCGTTTTTTTCCGCTTACAAATAAGAATTTTCTTCTGTTGTATTGATTAAAACATCATTGCTTTGAACTGTTCATTTCTGAATTTGGGTGAATGAATGAACGGTTACTTCAATTTATCTGGCAGCATCAATATTTTAATAAAAATGAATTAACAACTGTTCAGGGTGAGCAGGTACAAATAATAAAGCATGGCCATTATAATTCAAACCAGGGTCCTGATTTTAGTGAGGCAATTTTAAAAATCGGTAATACAACCTGGGCTGGAAATATAGAATTACATGTGCATACATCGGACTGGAAAAAACACGAACACGATAACGATAAAAATTACGACAACGTAATACTCCATGTAGTTTGGAAACATGATGAAAACGTAAACAACACGCCTGTACTCGAATTGAATTCACTAATTCCAAAGGTGTTGCTTAAAAAATATGAGCAGATCATGCACGCCCCTACATTTATTCCCTGTGAAAATCATATTGCAGAAGTAAATCCTTTAGTATGGACAGCATGGAAAGAGAGACTGGTAATTGAACGACTGGCTAGAAAATCACTTATTACAGTACACTACCTGCAACAAAATAATTATCACTGGGAAGAAACTTTCTGGTGGCTGCTTGCAAGAAATTTTGGAATGAAAGTAAATGGTGATGCATTTGAACAAATGGCAAGATCATTACCGCTTCAGATTTTATCGAAGCATAAAAACCAGATCATTCAACTAGAGGCATTGATTTTTGGGCAGGCAGGTTTGCTAAGTTCAAAATTTACAGATGCGTACCCCAAAATGTTACAGCGCGAATACCAGTTCTATAAAAATAAATATCGCCTCGGTCCAGGTGCGGGCGGCGCGTTCTTCCTGCGCATGCGACCCGTTAATTTCCCCACCGTCAGGCTTGCACAACTGGCTATGCTCGTTCATGAGTCCGTGCATTTGTTTTCAAAAATTAAAGAGATCGATTCAATAAAAACTGTTAAAGAATGTATGAAAGTAACCGCTAACGATTACTGGCATTATCATTACCGTTTTGATGAAGATTCGGTGTTCATGAAAAAGCAATTGGGACAGGATATGATCGATCATATTATTATCAATACTGTGGTGCCGGTTTTATTTTGTTATGGGAGGTATCATAACGATCAGAAGATCGTCACAAAAGCATTGCGTTGGCTGGACGAAATTCCAGCAGAATCAAATGTGATCATCCAGGGATATAAAACATTGAAATTATCGGTAAAGTCGGCATTCTCCTCGCAAGCACTTATTGAATTAAAAACTCAATACTGTGATGCAAGAAAATGCCTGTATTGTGCGATAGGAAATGCTGTATTGAAGGATAGCGCGATATAAAATGATTAAAGTTTTGAAGTTGCACCGCCCGCAGGCGGGAACTTCAAAACTTTAAGTCAGAACTGGAAAAACGATTTTAAAAACAGTTTGATTTTTCCAATGGATATTGAAACATAATGCCCATCTAAAAGTGCCGATCTGATTAAAATGCCAATCTAACTATAATGCCTGTTCCATACCTCCCCGTCCGACTGGCGTCAGCCGGGCGGGCAACAGCTAAGAGCCAATAGCCAATAGCTGGATATTATCTAACGTCCCTGCATTTCTTGTAACGCGCACTTGCTGCTTCAGTTGGATTAACAGCCCTTGCACATGAAGCAAGAAAAATAACCAGGAGCGAATAACATATGATCTTTTTAAACATATAAGTCCGGATTTGGTTGCTATCCTATGCCAATAATAATGCCTGAGTCTGGTTGTGGACCACCTTTTATTACTTGGGAAAACCACGTAGTAGATTTTGGATTTTGGATTTTGGATTTTGGATTGGGCCCTCCTGAACGAAATACAATCGCTAAATATTCGCAAGGCTTAAACGTCAACATTTTTTAAAATTTTCATTTAATCGCAGGGGGTAGTGAGCCATGGAAAAAAAAGCTGCTCTTCTATCCGTGCAATCCTGGCTTAATCCGTTCCATCCGTGTTTCACCAGTTCCATTTAATATCCACTGCGATCTCCGGATTTAATGAAAGCATCACGGGGCAATTTTCGCCAACTCGTTTTAAAATGTCTTTCGTTTTTTCTTCGAGGTTTTTGAGATTTTCGGGAAAATGAAATGTGAGGTTGATTCCACCAACACGGCGTGGTTCGGTCTTCATTATTTTTTCCACTTCAATTTTTACATCATTTAGCTCGAGTCTCATCGTCTTCGCTTTTATTGCCATAACTGTGATCATGCAGGTACCAAGTGATGTTGCCATCAGGTCGGTAGGTGAAAAGCGTTCTCCCTTTCCATGATTATCGATTGGAGCATCTGTTTCAAATGCAGATCCCGAGCGAATATGCGTGCATGTTGTCCTGAGTTCTCCCTCATATACCACTGTTGACGTCATTATACGATTTTGCCCTAAATTTACGTTAGCATTAAATAAAGGCACCCAGTGAATAAACTCATCTTTCTGGCTCTCATTGTTCTGGTTTCAAACAACATCACTGCTCAGGATACCACAAGAAGATCTTCGAAAGAAGAAAGACGCGAAGCAAAACGCCAGCGCGTAAATTCTTTGATTAAGCAGGAAGAAGAGGGCGTGCTAGTTTATCGCAAACACAGCATTTTTGGATTGCAATTAAGAACATCTGGTTATGGTGGATTTTTCGAACTGGGAAAAATGAAATCTCCACGATTTGCGAACAGTTACAAAATTGAATTTACAGAGATCAAACATCCAAAAGAAGAGAAACTACCCAATGGAGGTTTCACTTTTGGCAATCCATACATTTACGGAAAGCTGAATCATTTTTACCAGGTCAAATTAGGTTTTGGACAACAATACATACTTGGACAAAAGGGAAATAAAAATGGTGTTGCTGTTACCGGAATTTATGATGCCGGTCTTGATCTTGGTTTGTTACGACCCTATTATCTCTCCGTTCGCGATCCACAGGGAATTGATAAGGATATTAAATATGAAGATGACTCCACCACATTTGTTAATGGTCCCATACTCGGTGGAAGTGGGATTGGAAAAGGATGGAGTGAAATGAAAGTAAAACCTGGCGTATATGTGCGCACTGCACTTCGTTTTGATTTTGGTCGTTATAACGAAATGGTCCAGGGATTAGAAGCGGGATTAATCACTGAATTTTTCGGCAGTAAGATACCCATCATGCTTCAGCAGAAGGACAGGAATCTGTTCTTTTCAGGCTACATCGCCCTTGTTTTTGGCCGCCGCCGCTGATAAACTAACTTTGCGTCGTTTCAATTTTATTTAAGCTAAACTTCTCGATGAAGGAACTTCCTGTCATACCAGCCATTACTGAAGAAACAAGGGTAAAAAAACCTGACTGGCTGCGTGTTAAGCTTCCGATCGGAGAAAGTTACAAGCACGTTCGCAATCTTGTTGATACACATAAACTTCATACAATTTGTGAAAGTGGAAATTGCCCGAACATGGGTGAATGCTGGGGAGCAGGAACTGCTACTTTCATGATACTTGGTAATGTTTGTACAAGGAGCTGCGGATTTTGTGCAGTGGCTACAGGCAGACCTGAACCAGTTGATTGGGACGAACCACAAAGAGTTGCAGAGGCCATTTACCTGATGAAAGTGAAACATGCTGTCATAACATCTGTTGACAGGGATGAATTAAAAGATGGGGGAGCACTGATATGGTACAATACAATCAAAGCAGTAAAATCGTTGAATCCCGATACAACCCTTGAAACGTTAATACCTGATTTTAAGGGAAAGAAAGAAGACATCCAGAAAATCATTGAAGCAGCACCCGAAGTTGTTTCTCATAATATAGAAACTGTAGAACGACTAACAAGACAGGTACGAATCCAGGCGAAATACTGGCGAAGCATGGAAGTACTGAAAGTTTTAAAAGAAGGAGGCATGCGTACCAAAAGCGGGATCATGCTTGGATTGGGAGAAACGAGGGAAGAAGTTATTCAAACACTCACAGACCTCGCACACGCAAATGTTGATGTAGTTACAATCGGGCAATATCTCCAGCCAACAAAAAAACATCTTTCTGTTCATCGTTTTGTTCACCCAGATGAATTTGCAGAGTACCGCGAAATAGGTTACGATCTCGGAATCGATTACGTTGAAAGCGGTCCACTCGTACGATCATCCTATCATTCCGAGAGACATGTGTTTCCGGGACAGGGAAGGATCAGGAAAGTGATCTAGATAATGTTGGTTTCGAAAGGCTTTAGACTTGAAACTTATTGGACATTGGGTATTGGACATTATCAAGGTTTCTTGTTTCTGGTTTCTGGTTTCTCGTTATTCCGCTACGATTGTATTTATTCCATGAATGAATGTTTTTAGGTGCTTGAGTCTTTTCGCTTGAGCCTTATTGGACATTGGGTATTGGACATTATCAAGGTTTCTTGTTTCTGGTTTCTGGTTTCTCGTTATTCCGCTACGATTGTATTTATTCCATGAATGAATGTTTTTAGGTGCTTGAGTCTTTTCGCTTGAGCCTTATTGGACATTGGGTATTGGACATTATCAAGGTTTCTTGTTTCTGGTTTCTGG
>CAZCKF010000246.1:2573-5610 GCA_964499155.1 uncultured Chitinophagaceae bacterium | reverse complement strand
GTTTATTTATAAAATATTCATCCCAAACAATTTTTTGCACTTCAGGTGGAATAACAGACAATAATTGCGCATAAAACTGTGCATTTGATTTATGCAGAATAAAATAATTGGTGAATACCATCGGAGCTGTATGAACAAAAACATTTCCCCTGCCGGTTCTGAATTGAATGAAATTCACACGGCCTTCTTCATTTCTGCCATACACTTCAGAAATGGTTGTATCAAATGAATACAAATAAGTATCATAACGTTTTCCTGGATAAGATGCAGAAATAGCCCTGGAGTAAGGTGGGCGCATTAAGGACACTTTTAAAGTATCTGTTTCAGTACGAAATATTACACTGTGACTGGCTTTTAAAATTTCCGTAGCAGTATAAGAAAGTTCTTTGGTACTTATAAAAACATCGTTGCCATAAGAAGCAAATGCAATCAGGTTTTTTAATTCGTTGCGGCTTACAATGAATTTTGGTGCAACAATAATTAATGCCTGCCCTGGTTTTGAAAAATCAATTTCCGTCCATTTTTCTGGAGGATTTCTTTCTGTAGTTACTTCTGCTTCTGGAAAGATGTATGACAAAAGATTAAATGAAGCATACAATCCATATGGTATTCTGTCGTACCTGCTGAAACTCATGTATTCATTCAGAGTTTTATCTTTTGATCCGCCAAACATGATTGCAGCGGTAATCAAAATGATTGCGATGGCTCCAATAATATATGGCAGACTTTTTTTCAACCGCGGATCGTTTGTTTGAAATTGCTGAATTCAGATTCAATGCGCTTATATGCCTGATGTTCCAAATCAAAATGGCCATACCATGCATACTCGTAATTGCGTGTAAGCTTGAACAGTGCAGGATAATAACCTGTTTGCCTTAATTGCCTTAAATATTCCTGGTTTGTAAAATCCTGTTTGTACTTAATAAGATTTTTTCGTGCCATAATGGCAAGTAATTCGAGGAAATGCAACCGGACAGCCAACCTGAAATCATTGTCACGTTCTGCATTCCTGATACGCGCAGGGAAATCAACATCGAAAATGCTGGTTATTTCCTTTTCATCTTTTTCATTTTTGATTCTTCGGGGTCGACGACGAAAAAATTCGATTTTGCTGTTTGCGAGATACCAGATAATCATTCCTAAAAAAAATATTGTAATCAATACCCATATCCAGTCACCCATCCAATTAAATTCACTCTTTTCACTCTTTTCATTGGCGAAATCATGATTGGCATACCAGAATGATTCATCACTACGCAGACTGGCAAGACCTGAATCAGGAATTTTTCTTATTTCAATCGCCTGGGGAGGATCTTCAGCGGATCTTTCAATGAATAAATTTGATTCATCTTCATTATCCACCTCATCATCGACAATGTCTTCCAGATTGAATGTTGTATCGGGAATTACAACATCATCCTGAGCAGTAATTTTTATTATTGGATTACAAATGCAGAAAAAAACAATGAAAATTTTAATTGATTTCATTCAATGATCGGAATTTTCTTTTAACCCTGATAGGAAAAATCACAAAATACCAGATAACAAAAGCAGCGGATAGTACAAGAATCGATATGCTGTAAAAAAGAGGCATCCTGTAATGTCTGGTAACATAACCTTCAAAAAACGCAGCCACGGCAAGTACAGGAATTATTCCAGCAAGCAGTTTCAATCCTTCCTTTGCTCCGGTCTTTAGGGAATCCCATCTTGAAATTGTACCAGGGAACAAATAACTTTTCCCAAGAACAATGCCGGAAGATGCAGCTATAATAAATGCTGAAATCTCAAGGGTTCCATGAATCATGACAGTGGTGATGAACATATCACCATATCCCTTTTCATAAAACATGTAATCAAATGAACCAACCTCAATTCCAAAACGCATGATGGATAGAATGCTGAAGATGCCAAAAAGGATACCTTTTGCATATTCAGTTAAGGCAACAATTATATTGTTGAACATAATTCCAAGCCACACTATAAAAGGTGTTCCACCTTCATACACACCGAATGGATTGCCGGAAGCGATGTTGTTTTCAGTCATATTCACATAATCATCGCCCATTACCTGCCTTACAAAACTTTCATCATTCATTGAAGAGAAAAATCCCAGCGCGAAAAAGAGGCAGAAAATTATAAATGAAAACAAAATCACTTTATGATGCCGCGCAACCGTCAACGGTAACTCCTTTTTCCAAAACTGTATTAGCCGGCTGCTTTCTTCCTTGCGGTTACGGTAAATAGTCAAATAAATCTTCGAAGCAATTGCATTAATTACCCGCGTTATTTTACTCGTGGGATAAAAAGTCTTCGCATAAGAGAGATCATCGACAAGCCTAATAAACTGGCTGGCCATTTCGTCAGCATTTGTGGAAGGATTGCGATGCAATTTTTCCCAACGCTGTTTGTTCTTTTTTATAAATAAGGCTTCGCGCAATGAAGGTTGTTAAGCCTGTAATTTAACGTAAATAGGATTTTGAGGATTTGTTAAGGATTGTAGGATTATAAATGTGTAGAATAGAGGAGTTAGGAAATTTTTCGATAATATTTCAATTCCCTCAATCCTATAATCCTTCACCAATCCTGTTAATCCTGTAATCCTTCACCAATCCTCCTAATCCTAATGGACAGAGAGATAGTTATAATCCCTGAGCAGAACATCCAAAAATTCCATGGGATGCATGGATGTTTCGATCTTTAAATGGTTCTTGATTTTATCAGAAGCAGTGGCAGCAAGATGAAAATCTCCCTTTTTCCGCGCAGTATCCAGGATGTTTTTTATTGCATTAATATCCCGATCATTTAATTGCATGATCTGCGGAAATCGAGGTGTATAATTTTCACCAACTTCAAGAAAAACCGTTTCATTGATGTTGCTTCGGGGATTTGTTTTTACAAGAATGGTATGTGCGAGCATATCCCCCAATCTTTGATTCTTAGGAGTCGAAGCAATTAATACGATGTCGGTGATCAGCAATAAAAGTGAAAGCCCCAATCCCAACAACGTGTAAATGCAAAATCGCAGGATAATCACTCA
>CAZCKF010000246.1:0-2563 GCA_964499155.1 uncultured Chitinophagaceae bacterium | reverse complement strand
CAATGCGAATCAGGATATAAAATAACATGAAATCTGAAGTACGAATCAGGCAGCGAATCAAAAACTGGCTTATCGAAGCACGGCCTCCGTTTTCATTTACAACACGCAATCCGAACATTTTTTTACCAATGCTTTGTCCATTCATTGTTACCTCGAGCATGATGTGATAAATGATCACAGGCCAAATAATAATCCGGATGACCCAGGGAATATTTTCCACGGTATCTGCACTGGCATTGATAGTTGCATACGAAGCATACACTCGAACCGCAAGCACCAGGTAACAGATCTGGATCATCATATCCACCAGCCATGCAAGAAATCTCCTGTAGAATTCAGGCGTTTCGAATTCCAGGTCGATGTTGAAGTTGGTAGGAACCTTGATGAGGGACATAAATAGGATTACAGGAAAAATAAGGATAACTGGATTTATGGGCAATGGGCAGTAGGCAGTGGGCAGTGCGAACACCCAAGCTATGAGATCAGTCTTTTTTATTATCGAAATATAATTTACAGAATAATCCTACAATAAACTTTTCACCTATTCGTAGCACGAACTGCCCACTGCCTACTCACGACTCACGACTCACCACTATCCACTGCCCACTCCACTACTCCGTTGCAGAAAACCCTACCATCCCAACAAAAGTCACAAACACCGACAATAAAATTATTATCCCAAGGATCGCCCAGAGTATCAACAAACTTTTCAATGCATTAAATGAACGGTTTAGCAGAGATTGATCCATATTGCGGAGTGCATTGATCACCCTGTTGGAAAAATTCAGAACAAGCATGGAACTGATGATCATGATCACACCGCCAATAACATACACGACAAGCGCCATGTTGCCTGCTGTTTTTGCTGTACGTTCTTTATACATATCATTAAACTGAGGGTCAACTTCAAAATTGCTGATCGTATACTGTGCTACGAAACCAATGATCAGCATAAGAACACCAATCACAATTCCAGTAATGGCAAGTACACGTCCCCAGCTCGCTGCAGATTTCAGCGTCGCGCCTCCCTGTGCATCGATGGATAAATTAAATAGCGATGATGATTGATTTTCCTGCAATGGATTTAAGTTTTTTAATACGCTCGCGCAAACAATACCCGTTCTTTTGACGGCTTGCCTGTCAAAATGCATTTACCACTCTCTTGTGGATTATTCAATGGAATGCAACGAATAGTTGCTTTTGTTTTTTCTTTAATGGCTTCTTCCGTTTCTGCAGTACCATCCCAGTGCGCTGAAATAAATCCACCTTTCCCATCGAGAACTTTTTCAAATTCATCCCATGTATCCACCCGGGTAATATGATCCTGCTGAAATGATTTTGCCTTCGTAAACATGGAACGCTGAATATCATCAAGTATCTCCGGAATTTGTGCATTAAGCTGATCAAGAGAAATCGGTTCCTTTGTTTGCGTATCTCTTCTTGCAACTTCAACCAAATTATTTTGAAGATCTCGCGCACCCAAAGTAATTCTCAGAGGCACACCTTTTAATTCATATTCTGCAAATTTCCATCCAGGCCTCACATTATCATTGTCATCATATTTCACCCGGATACCCTGGCGTTTTAAGGATTGAATTAATTGATTTGCTTTTTCATCAACAAGCTGCTTTTGTTCATCTCCTTTATAAATGGGAACAATTACAACCTGCAAAGGCGCAATCTTTGGTGGTAATACTAATCCATCGTCATCGCTGTGCGCCATCACGAGTGCACCTATTAATCTCGTACTAACTCCCCAGCTTGTTGCCCACACATATTCCTGCTGGTTTTCTTTACTGAGAAATTTCACTTCAAACGCTTTTGCAAAATTCTGTCCCAGAAAATGCGAAGTGCCTGCCTGCAAAGCTTTTCCATCCTGCATCATGGCTTCAATGCAATAGGTATTCTCTGCACCTGCAAATCTTTCTCCAGGCGTTTTCACTCCTTTAATTACTGGCAGGGCCATGTATTCTTCAACGAATGTTGCATACACGTCAAGCATTTTTTCTGTTTCTTCAATTGCTTCTTCTGCACTTGCATGTGCTGTATGACCTTCCTGCCATAAGAATTCTGCAGTTCGTAAAAACAATCGTGTTCTCATTTCCCAGCGTACAACATTTGCCCACTGGTTGATGAGGATCGGCAGATCACGATAGGATTGTATCCAATCTTTGTAGGTGTTCCAGATGATTGTTTCACTGGTGGGACGTACAATCAATTCCTCTTCCAGTTTAGCATCTGGATCTACAATGATTCCTCCTCCATTGGGATCATTTTTTAACCGGTAATGCGTGACTACTGCACATTCCTTAGCAAAACCTTCGACGTGTGAAGCTTCTTTGCTTAAAAAACTTTTTGGTATAAACAGGGGAAAATAGGCATTCACGTGCCCTGTATCCTTAAACATTTTATCTAATGCATCGCGCATGTTTTCCCACAACGCAAACCCATGTGGTTTGATGATCATGCATCCGCGCACTGCAGAATAATCTGCAAGCCCACCTTTAATGACCAGGTCATTGTACCATTGTGAATAATCGTCCTTTCTGGATGTAATTTCTTT
>CAZCKF010000245.1:0-5614 GCA_964499155.1 uncultured Chitinophagaceae bacterium | reverse complement strand
TAAGGTGGAAGTCAAAAACCTGAACTCGATGCGCAATGTGAGGCGTGCTATTGAAACGGAATACAACAGGCTTGTTGACCTGATTGAAAAAAATGAAAATATTGTTCAGCAGACACGCAGTTATGATGCCGACAAAAACATCACATTTGCAATAAGGGACAAGGAAGATGCAGATGATTACAGGTATTTTGCAGAACCTGATCTCACTCCATTTTCATTTACAGATGATTTTATCAGTGATATTGCCAAAGAAATCCCTGAAGGCTATCATGCTAAGAAAAAACGTTTTGTAAATGAGTATGCACTGAGTGAAAATGAAGCTGCGTTTATAAGCGAGGAAAAAAACTTTGCTGATTATTTTGAAAAGCTTGCTGAGGAGAGTGGTGATGCAAAACTTGCTTCCAACTGGGTGCAGGGGCCTGTAAAATCGTGGTTGAATGAGAACAATGTTGAGATCGAAAATTTTCCCCTGGCTCCGGAACGATTGTCCAGGTTAATTAAAATGGTCAGGCAGAACCAATTGACGTTCTCTGCTGCCGCAAAGCTGTTACAGCATTTTGCCAATGAGCCAGATTCTGATCCTGAGGTTCTGGCTGCACAGCAAAACCTTCTTCATCAGTCGGATGAAAAAATGATTGTTGAGACAATAGAAAGAGTACTTATGCAGTTTGAGGATAAAGTGAGAGAATACAGAAAGGGAAAAAAGGGACTGCTTGGGTTTTTTATAAAAGAAGTAATGAAAGCATCCGGCAACAAGGCCGATCCGAAAATCACAAATGAAATACTTAATAAGAAATTAAATGCAATTGAAAAAAGTAATTGATAAAACAACCCTTGTATTTGTTTTGGTTGCTGTTGCAGCATGCAATGGAAATAATGACCAGTATTTTGAGATTGACGGTCAGTTGAAAAATGCTGAGACAAGGATGGTATACCTGCAGGAAATGGCGGTTGGCGCCAATCAGCGCATCATTGTAGATTCATCAAGCGTTGACAAGAATGGCAATTTTTCACTCAAGGCGGAATCCACAGAAGAAAATGCCTATGCAATTTATTTTGGAAGTGATTTTGCACCCGTTGTCATCAATGATGACGATAAGGTAAAAATTCACATTGACATGAAGAACCAGAAGGAGCTTTACACGGTTTCCGGTTCATCAGCCAGTGAAAAATTAAAAACATTTTTGTACGGAACCGGCGACAAGCTTCAAAGGTTATATAAATACAATTTTGAAATTGATTCATTGCGTCGCGCATCGAATGACAGTGTTGCCGCTGCATTACAGCAAGATGCATCTGCATTAGCCCTGGATTTAAAAAATGATGTGACTGAAACAATAAAAAATTCTGAAAGCCCTGCACTCTCGATGTTTGTTCTTGGTTATTATCAATCGCTCACAGGTGATCCCCGCTTCCAGCTTTTATCACTGCAGAAGAATGAAACAACATCTCTCGTTAATTCGATTCGTCAAAAACATCCGGATCATACCGGTGTTGCTTCGGTTGCATTAAAATTGAGTGAAGTAAAAAAAGCACCTGAGTTTACTTTTCCTGATGTGGATGGAAAACCATTATCATTAAGTTCCTTTCGCGGCAAATATGTGCTGATTGATTTCTGGGCGAGTTGGTGCATGCCCTGCAGGAGAGAAAACCCAAACATTGTAAATGCCTACAACAAATACAACAGTAAAAATTTCACAATACTGGGAGTCTCACTCGACTCTGATAAAGATGCATGGGTAAAAGCAATAAAGGATGATGGCCTTACCTGGCCGCAGGTAAGTGATCTCCAGGAATGGAGCAGCGCAGCAGTCAAGTTGTATGGATTCAATTCAATTCCTTATAATGTTTTGCTTGATCCCGAAGGAAATATTGTGGCGGAGAATTTGAGAGGAGCGGGGCTGGAGACGAAGCTTGCTGAATTCCTAAAATAATTTGGAGTTTGGATTTTGGAGTTTGGACTGGGCTCTCCAATCCGGTAGATTGGGTATTTAATCAGCAAAGATTGAAGTGTATTTATTTTTTTGGAAATACTGATAAATACATCACCAAATGAGAATGAAATCTCAAATTTCCTTCTTAGTTGTCGCATGCTAATCGTTTTGTAGTTCCCAATCCAAAGTCCAAACTCCAAATTCCAAAATAAAAAAAGCCGCAGGATTCCCCGCGGCTTTTAATTATAAGAGATTTTCTCAGGCCTGGCTGATACTGATCCCTAAAAATCTGTAGTTCGCTGCAGGCTGTATCTGATCATTTCCTACCAATTCAAAAACAACCACTCTTGGTGTAGCGCTTGCAACACCGGGGTTAATGATGTTTACGGTTAATTCACCGAAACTTGAATTTGCCGGAATGACAATTGTTCCTGTTGTGCTGTAATGTGTATTAGCCACTGCTGTTGTTTCGCTGTCAACAACCCGTACATTAATTGTTTGATCTGTACTGAATTGCTTGCCGATCAGGTTTACGCGAAACTTTACTGTACCTGAGCTGCGTGTGATTGCCGGATTCGTAGTAACAACTGCTTTTCCATATTCTGGTACACGAGTAAGAATAGGAAACGTTTTATTCAGTGCAGGTGAATTCAATACAGTTGCATCAAATTCTACCTGGGGACCACTTTTGTATTCTTTCGTTTCGTTCTTGATACATGCAGCAAAAAGCAGGGGTAATAGTAATAAGCTTATAAATTTTTTCATTGTTTCTGTTTTGTTTAATAACCTGGATTCTGTTGCATATTCGGATTTCCGTCGATCTCGCCTTGAGGGATACCTGCGAGGATCCTGATGTCGTTGAAAGGCACATTCGCAGGAGCTTTGATCAGGTCACGTCCAAGTCTTTTTAGATCAAAAAAGCGATGACCTTCAAATGCAAATTCAAGCATTCTTTGTCTCAGGATTTCTTCATACAATGCACTTCCCGCCAAAACTGCTGGTGGTAATCCGCGATTTGTCAGAATTGTATTCAGGTCAGCCAATGCAGCTGCTTCATTGTTCAGCATAAAATATGCTTCAGCCCTGTTGAGATATAATTCAGGAAAACGAATTACAGGTACATTATCAAGATTAATAAACCCGCTCTTACCCATGAATTTCGTAGTTTCAATTGCACGTGCACCACGACCAGCAGTACCCCACTCATAAAGCAAAGCTCTTACATCCGGACCGCGTGTAATGTTGGGAAAGCCTGTTGATGCAATTCCAAGTTGTGAAAGTAAAAATGCATTTGGAACAAGGTCTCCAAAACCGCCGGTTGTATTAGGATCACCAGGTGTTACAAGAGTGGTATAGCTTGTTTGTAAACTAGTGTTAACGCCAATGTTCTCAGCCTGTGTTGCAAATCTTATTTCGAAAATAGATTCAGGGTTTGTAGATGCCCTCCAACCTGCAACATATTGTGCAGCAGTACTTAATCTGCCTACTGGCTGCGCAAGGCCATTGGTTGCATTGGTTACAACAGCATTCCAGTTACCACCATACAATGATGCACGTGACATCAATGCGTAAGCAGCAGCTTTTGTTGCATAGAACACACCTCTTGCATTGGTGAGTTTTGCAATAGCCACATTTAAATCGGCATAAATCTGCGTATAAGTTTCAGCAATTGTTGCGCGAGATGGTAAAAATGCTGCAGCATCAACTGCATCTTTGGTGCCTGTTAATTTGACAACAACACCACCTTTGTCTTGTGATGCTATTACAGCAGTTGGATTGTATGCATACACTTTTACAAGATCCAGGTATAGCAATGCCCGAAGAAATTTTAATTCACCTTCCCACCTGTCTTTTGATGCAGCATCGGTATTGATACCGGGAATTGCATCCAGAATCAGGTTGGCTTCATTAATTAATTGGTATGAAGTACCCCAATTGGCCAAATGCGACCCTCGAGTATTTCGATTTTCAGCAACAAGCCTTCCGGATTTTCCGGTTGTAAGTGTAATGTCTGATAGTGCATCGGCCACAGCAAGCATATCTCTTCCATAAAGCGCTGTTGATTTGAGACCAGCATATACATTCGTAATAGCGGCCTCGATATTTGCAGGACTTGATAAGGCATTTTCTGCATCAATTTGCAAACGCGGCTCGACATCAAGAACTTTTTTACATGATGTTGTTGTAAGCAAACCGGCAGCCATTAATCCTGCCGCAGTGTATTTAATATATTTTAATCTCATTGTTGTTGTTTTGATTTAAAGACCTAATTGCAGACCTACTGTAATATTCTTTGATTGAGGAATAATTCCTGTAGCGGTTCCAAAGAATTCAGGATCATAACCTGGCCAGTCATCATAAGTCCACAAATTCAATCCCTGTACATAAAATTTCGCAGAGTAAACTTTTACCCTGTCAAGAATTGTTTTTGGAAAATTGTATGATACGGTTATTTGCTTCAATCTGATATAATCAGCTTTCAGGAAAGTTCTGCTTCCAGTAAAATTACCAGATGCCCTGATTTCAGCATTGTTGTTTACTGGTCTTGGTACATCTGTAATATCACCTGGATTTCTCCATCTTCTGTCAAATTGGTCTTGTAAAACATTAAATGAACGTCCCCCAACTTCAGAAAGGAAGTTAACCTGACCATCAGATACCAGACGTCCATATTCGTAATTGAAAAATACATCGAGTTCGAAACCTTTATATGACATTGTATTTGACAGACCGCCATAAAACTCTGGTAAATCATCACCTATGATTACCCTATCCGCTGCTAGTGGATTGTAAGTAATGTTTCCATTAATATCATACCACATTGCACGTCCTGTTGCAGGGTTAACACCGGCATATTCCTGGGTGAAGATTGAACCGAGTGATTCGCCAATCCTGATAGCATTATTAGTTGGCAGGAATTTCAATGTATCAAGCAACTGTTTAACTTCATTCTTAATATTCGTAATGTTGAAAGTAGTTTGCCATTTGAAATCACCGTCAAACTGTTTTGTTGTCAATGATAATTCAATACCGCTATTTCGCACCTGTCCAACATTTTGAGCAAAAGAAGAAAATCCTGTAGTGGCATACAAAGGACGATTTAGCAATAATTCTTTGTTTGTTCTTTTGAAAACATCGAACGCACCATAAACCCTGTTTCCAAAGAAACCAAAGTCAATACCAAAATTTACTTCCTGTCTTGCTTCCCAACCAAAATCACTGTTTCCAAGTGTTGTTGGTCCGATTCCAGCCTGTGCATTATATACCCGGTTTGCACCATATAAACTTCTGGATGCAAAATTTCCAAACTGATCATTACCCGTTTCACCATAGGACAGTCGCAGTTTAAGGTCAGAGAAACGGCGTTTGTTTTTAATAAAATCTTCCTGTCCAATATTCCATGCAGCGGCGATTGATGGGAACCATCCATATTCTTTGTTAGCACCAAAACGTGATGAACCATCACGACGCAAGCTTGCATTTAAAATATATCGCTTGTTATAGTCATAGCTGATTTTTCCAAATTGCGAAAAGGTTTTTGCTGCTGTCCAGTTACCACCAACACTGACTGCATTGGCGGCAGATCCCAAATTCCTAAATTCAGGTGTTGGAAATCCGTCTCCATTTGCAGAGAAGTTTTCGTTTTGGTCATTAGTATATTCTAAACCAACAAATGCGTT
>CAZCKF010000244.1:0-5617 GCA_964499155.1 uncultured Chitinophagaceae bacterium | reverse complement strand
TGTTGCTGATGTAGTTCCTATTGGCAAATACACTTTCCAGCTTACCCGCCAGGTACTCACCGATGGGAAAGAGGAAAGAAAACTTTCTTACCGCGAAAGTGAGTTGCTAAAAATGCTTTACCTGAACAGGGAAAAGATCATTGACCGTCGCGAAATCCTGAACATGCTGTGGGGCACTGATTCTTTTTTCAACAGCAGGAATCTTGATGTATACATTACAAAACTTCGCAATTACCTGCGCGAAGATTCATCAATTGAAATAGTAACGATAAAGGGAATTGGATATCGATTTGTTTGTCCTTAAGAGCACTTAAGTATTCGCTGCGCTCACCTTTTTACCACAAAGTCACAAAGCCCACAAAGATTTCACAAAGAGCGTTCAATTGCATGAACGCATATTCGCACACGGCGTTTAATTGAATTCCTTTTGTGTATCTCTGCATACTTTGTTCCTTTGTGTTTAACTGTGCGTTCTAGTTTTATTTTCTTAGTTCTCTTAGATAATCCCGCAACGATTATATTTATACAATGCCGCAAGCCATTTATTCCGCACAACGGATCTACACCGGAAGCCAGTGGTTGAAAGATCATGTTATCATTACCGATGGCGGGTTGATCGCGGATATTGTTCCTGTTGGAGAGATACCTTCTGAACACCACACGGTACATAAAGGGTATGTTGTGCCTGCATTTATTGATGCGCAATTGTATGGTGCGAATGAAAAATTACTCGCTGTATTTCCAACAGCAGAAACCGTCCAGGATATTGTTGATTATTCAAAAGCAGGTGGCGCGGCTTTTTGTTTACCAACGGTTGGCACACACTCAATGGATGTGATCCGAAAGTGTATTGATGCAGTGAGGGAATTCATGCGCAGTGGCAGCGATGCAGTTCCGGGTATTCATATTGAAGGTCCCTGGATCAATGCAGCAAAAAAGGGCGCTCATGTTGAATCTTTTATTCATTCACCAACAAAACAGGAGGTGATTGAATTGTTGAATTATGGAAAAAATATAATCAAAATAATTACGCTTGCTCCTGAAGTATGCGAACCGCAACTAGTGCGGATGATACAGGATGCAGGAATTATTGTTTCTGCAGGACATAGTGATGCGACTTATGAAGAAGCAATGAAAGCGTTTTCAAATGGAATTCATCTTGTTACCCATTTGTACAATGCAATGAGTCCATTACATCACCGTGCACCAGGACTTGTCGGTGCTGTACTGGAACATCCAGGCGTAATGAGCAGCATCGTTCCGGATGGAAACCATGTTAGCCATGCTGCAATGAGAATTGCACAACAAGTTATGAAGGATCGCTTGTTTGTAATTACTGATGCAGTGACCGAGACAAACCAGGGTTATTACCACCATCATCTTGAAGGAGACAAATATGTTGCTAACGGAGTTTTGAGTGGATCGAGTTTAACAATGGTGAAAGCGTTGCAAATACTTGTAAATATAACGGGCATTCATCTCGATGAAGCAATTCGGATGTGTTCAGTAAATCCCGCTCGTGCGCTGGGAATGGATCATGAAATCGGAACAATTTCCAAGGGGAAGAAAGCCAAACTTCTTTTCCTGGATAACCAGTTGCAAGTCACTCGACTCGTGTGCTAAGCCGGGATCTCGTGCAGCCTCTCTTCTTTTTTGTTCTGGAAAAAGCGAATCACCCACATCAGTGAAAATGACGGAATGAAATCCGTTCCTGGCAAAAATTCTTCTAGGAAGGCAAACATACCTCCCATGGCACCCTTCCAGCCACCAAACATTGTCCAGAAAATAAATCCGGAAATAGGAGCCCAGACCAGGTCGAGAAATTCGCCAAAAAATGGAATACTGTAGGTTGCGTAACCTATCAGGTCCATGATGATACACATTACAAGTGAAGGAAGTTTCCTTGTTTTGGACTGGTTTACAGTCACCTGCCTTTGCGGGATCGTTGTAAGCGGTTCAAGTCTTGCCATGATCGACTAGTGATTCAATTCTCATGCCCGGTTTGGAAAATAAACTCTTAAGATTTGAGAGCGATCAGGTCACGCTTTAATTCCTTGTCGAAGAAGAATGTACCGAAGGGAATCACAGATGCGATAAACGCGCGGAGCATCCATCCAAAGTTCTTATTGAGTGCGGCTTTTGTTTCAAAAGCAAAAGTAAAAAAGGCAACAAACAACACGCCATGTATCCAGCCGACAACTGAAACAGCTTCTGGCATATCAGCGTAATATTTTAGCGGCATTGCAATAAACAATAACACGATGAAGGAAATTCCTTCGGCGATAGCGATTGCCCTGAACCTTTTTAAAATTTTGAAATGTTCTTTCACATTAATAGTTTACAACCTGCTCTTCGATGCTTTCAGGAATTTTTCTCCAATCATATTGCTGGTTTCGAAGCTGTGGTTCAAATCCTGCTTCAGCAATTGCCTGCTGCATTGTTCGATAGGTGAACCTGTGCGGAGCACCTGCGGCACTAACAACATTTTCTTCGATCATTATGCTTCCAAAATCATTTGCACCAGCATGAAGACACAATTGAGCAGTGGCTTTTCCCACAGTCAGCCATGATGCCTGTATGTTTTTGATATTTGGCAGCATGATCCTGCTGATCGCAATCATCCTGATGTATTCATCTGGTGTTGTCAGATTATGAACACCGCGTATGCGTGTGAGGAGTGTATCAACATCCTGGAATGTCCATGGTATAAATGCAAGAAATCCTTTTGCATCATCAGGTTTTCTACCCTGCACTTCACGCAATTTAGCGAGATGCTCAAATCTTTCACGCACGGTCTCCACATGACCAAACATCATCGTTGCAGATGTTGTTATATAAAGTTTGTGCGCTTCATGCATAATATCCAACCATTCCTGTGCACCACATTTTCCTTTACTGATCAACCTGCGAACGCGATCTACCAGAATTTCTGCTCCGGCTCCAGGTAAGCTGTCGAGTCCTGCTTTTTTTAATTCAACCAAAACATCGCGATGCGACATTTTTTCGAGTTTGCAAATGTGTGCAACCTCAGGTGGCCCAAGCGCATGAAGTTTTACATTCGGAAATTCACTTTTGATTGATCGAAAAGTTTTTGTGTAAAAATCAAGCCCGAGCTCAGGATGATGTCCACCTTGTAACAATAACTGGTCTCCTCCATAGCGAAAAGTTTCTTCAATCTTCAACCTGTATGTATCCATGTCGGTAATGTAGGATTCAGGGTGGCCAGGTATTCGATAGAAATTACAGAATTTGCAATTCGCGATGCATACATTGGTGGTGTTCACATTCCTGTCGATCTGCCACGTCACCTTTCCATGAGGCACCTGGATCTTCCTCAATTCATTTGCAACATGCATTAATTCCGCCAGGGGTGCTTTCTCAAAAACATACATACCCTCATCAATGTCGAGCCATTCAAACCGCAGGGCTTTGTCGTATAGTGCAGAAAGATTCATTTTGCACCGCAAAGATAGACCCTGATGGTGTGAAAATGCCTTGTAAATGACTTCGCTGCAACGTTTTGACCGTGTATCTTGTCTTTCAGACAGCTATTTCTCCACCCATGCGTTTTGTACTCTGCCTCACCACTTTAATCATACTTTTTTCCACGCGATCCATTGCGCAGGAAGAATTTATTGAACCACCTTCTCAATTTTTAACAAAATTCAAATTCAAAACACTAACCGGTGGCGTGGTGATGCTTGAGGGACAGTTTGGTGACAAGCCGGATACCTTAAATTTTATTCTCGATACGGGAAGCGGCGGAATTTCTCTCGATTCGCTGACTGCAGAATACCTGAAGCTCAAACCCGTACCATCAAATCGAACCATTCGCGGAATCGCAGGCATCCGTCAGGTAAGTTTTGTAAACAACAGTAAACTTAGGTTTCCGGGTCTCGTGATTGACAGTCTGAATTTTCACATCAACGATTACCAGATTTTAACAGCGGTGTATGGAGAACAGATCGATGGCATCATCGGATATTCTGTATTGAGCCGCTACATACTGAAAATAAATTACGACAGCCTGAATATTGAATTCTGGTCGCAGGGTAGCATGAAATATCCGCGTGGGGGGTATTTGCTGAAACCCCTTATTGCAACATTGCCCATTCAGACAGCGCGTATTCGTGATGAAACGATCGTGAATTCCAGATTCCTTTACGACATGGGTGCAGGATTGTGTTTGATGCTCTCAACTGATTTTATTAGAGACAGCATGTTCCTGGATAAGAAAAGAAAATTTTATACAAAAGAAGCTGAGGGACTGGGTGGAAAGATTGATATGCAAATGACGGTAATACGCGAGGTGAAAATTGGCCCTTATCGTTTTAAAAATGTACCGATATATGTTTTTGTCGACACATTCAATGTGACTTCCTATCCTTACCTCGGCGGATTGATTGGAAATGATCTCCTGAGAAGATTCAATGTCATCATGAATTATGACAAGCGTGACATACATATAACACCCAATACGCATTTTGGAGAATCATTCGATTATTCATACAGCGGCATAGAACTTTATATGGCAAGCGACGGTGCTATTACTATAGGTGACGTTGCAAAAGGATCTCCGGCTGAAGCTGCAGGCGTACGCGAGGGTGACATTTTAATTTCTGTTGACAAAAATTTCAGTCAGAACCTTCAAATGTATAAAGCAACACTTCAAAACGCAGGCGCCAAAGTGAAGATCATTGTTAGAAGAGATGGTGAGTTGTTTGAGTATTCGTTTAAGATCAAGTCAATCCTGTAGGGAATGTCCAATATCCAATGGACAATGTCCAAATAAGCTTCAAGAGACAAGCGTAAAGGAAAAAGAAAGTTCCAAGGAGAAAAAAGCAAGAATTAAGCAACGGTGTTTTTCTGTATCGATCATTTAGAAATCAGATTGTAAATAAATCCTTTTCGAAAATACGAATGGATCGATAATGCCATAAGTTCTTCAAATAATTACAATTCCTATCTATAAAGAATATTCCATCCAAAGAACCTCTAACCTCTAACGTTTTAAGTCTAACTAACCTCCCTTTCGTAAATTTGCCGTCCTATGATTCATTTTGAAAGATTTGTACTTAATAACGGCCTTCGTGTGCTTGTGCACCAGGATACATCCACGCCAATGGCCGTGGTGGATGTGATGTATGATGTGGGAGCAAGAGATGAGGATCCGGATAAAACTGGGTTTGCACATTTGTTTGAACACCTCATGTTTGGAGGTTCAGTGAATATTCCGGAATATGATGAACCGTTGCAGATGGCGGGTGGCGAGAACAATGCTTACACTACCAATGACCTGACGAATTATTACATCCAGTTACCATCGGAAAATCTTGAAACTGCATTCTGGCTGGAAAGTGATCGCATGCTGTCACTTGCATTCAGTGAAAAAAGCCTGGATGTGCAACGCAAAGTTGTGTGCGAAGAATTCAAGGAACACTATATCAATAAGCCATATGGTGATGCCTGGCACCGGATGCGGGATCTTGCATACAAGGTGCATCCATACAAATGGATGACCATTGGAAAAGAATTGTCACATATTGAAAATGCAAAGCTGGATGATGTAAGAAATTTTTTCTTTAAACATTATCGCCCTGTGAATGCAATTCTCGTT
>CAZCKF010000243.1:0-5640 GCA_964499155.1 uncultured Chitinophagaceae bacterium | reverse complement strand
ACCAGTTAACGTTCCAGTTAATTGGCTGAAAGAATTTTTTGTAAGAAAAAACAAATGGTTTGTTCGCCGGTTGTAGATTCCCGAACATATCCGTAAAAGCGGGTCCAATGTATTCTACTTCTATTTTAATATCCGTTGTCTCAGAAGCTTTTTTTACAGCGGTAAATTCTGCTGGAAAACTTCCCTGCGTCAGTGAGATACTATCGACACCAGTTGCCTTTTTTATCTTCCATTTCCCCGCAGGACCTTTTAATTGAAAGATCATTCTGCCCGTTGAATCAACTGGATTTGTATTATGAATCACCGGATATTTAAAATCGTAAGGTCCCCATTCTGTCATCCAAATATTTTTCCGACCTGCAAATGATCCACCACCTTTAAATGGATCGTTTGGCTTTTCTATAAAAGGAGTTACGATAGTCGTATCTGTTGAGAATTTTACGGCGAGTTCATCATCCTCAGTAGAATCAATCCCCACAACCGTTGAATCAAATTTGAATTCAGTCTTGTTTTCAGTAAATCGATTACCAAATATTTTCAGGTTTTCAGTTCGGCTGATATTTAATACAACATCATGTTCATTAAAACTGTTCAATGCAATAATATAATCGCGACTTCTTGTATCACGGTTTTTTGAATAGCCCCAATCTGCAGGTTGTTCCTTTCTCGCCCACAACCTGATGGCTTCCTTATCCTGGAAAAAAAGGTTGTTGTTGATGGTATTGTTTTGCCCGTGCTCGATTGCTATTCCGATCCTGTTGAAACGAAAACGATTATTGGCGATCACACTTTCAAAACTGTATCCTCCCCAAATACCATGATCACATTCGTAGATCCGGTTATCGATCATTTTATTCCGGCTGAATGTGACTTCAATTCCATTGGTGGGTGCATAGGAAAAATCATTTGACATTAGCAGGTTGTCATTGCATCCCCCCTTACCGGAATCCATTGTTGACTGTCCGGCCCAAAGAAAAAAGCCATCTCCTGAATGGGTTACTGCATTTTTATAAAAAACATTCTCATTGCTCTGTTCATAAACAAGCATCCCTGCACTATCCTGCCCGCGATTGTATACTCCATGACTGTAACCACGCACATTAAAAATTACACGGTTGTAAAGTACCCTGTTCCTGCTGCTGCGATACATGCCAATACCAATGCCTGAATTAAAAGAGAAATCATTGTTGTAGATCAAACCATCATTACAATTTGTCATCATTAGCGCATTCTGTCCGCCTGTTACCTTGCAATCCCGAATAATCGCCATCTGGCAATCACGCAAATAAATAGCAGCTCCGTACCGCATCCACTGATCCTTTTCATTGTGGTGGTAACTCATCCAGTCTGATATATCTTCTTTTTCCTGCGTGCTGTTCAGATGCTGGCGGTAATTGTAACTAAGATTACAATTTTGCAGGGTGAGACTTTGCACATTGCGTGCAATCAATCCAAGTTTATATCCCCGCACATTCAGGTTCTTAATCGTCACATTCCTGCTGTTGCGAATGATAACAGCTACTCCGGTGAATTGATCGGGTTGTTTTTTCAAACCACCCTGTAATGTGGCATTTGCAAAATCAATTATAATATCATTACCCTCGATGTAAATAACAGCAGTACTGTCATTTGTTGTATCAAACTTGTAAATTCCTTTTTTGATTTTCGTTGATTTGGAAATTTTCATTCCTCTGGTTACAGCCTTTTCCTGCGCTGATACAAAAATTACCATACACAGACTGACTGCAATCGAAGCAATTTTTTTTATCATGAAATTCCTTTTACTTGCACCGTTCATTTAAACAACTAAAATACCGCTCACCTCCCTAACCGGGAAATTGCACATGGAAGTGGCAGAGAAAACCGAATCAAAAACGTCGAAGATTATTAAACTATTGCTGAAGGTAGCGGTGACCGCAGCTTGTTTCTGGTATATATCGACAAAAATTGATTTCACAGCTTCAGTCCAGGCCCTGTTGCATGCTGATTGGTGGTGGATGGTTGCCGCCATTTTATTACTGATGCTGTCTAAACTTGTTTCAGCTTTCAGGCTAAACATATATTTCAGAAATATAGGCATTCTCCTTTCCAACCTGTCTAATATCAGGTTGTACTGGCTTGGAATGTTTTACAATTTGTTTTTGCCTGGCGCAATAAGTGGAGATGCTTACAAAGTAATACGACTGACAAGGCGTTTTGGAATTTCATATAAGAAAACCACAGCAGCAGTATTGATCGACAGATTCAGCGGTGTTATTGCGTTGGCAATACTATTGGCCATTGCGGGGATCATTGTATTGGATGAAAAAATGTACGACTATGCACTGGGTGCTGCGGCGCTGTTTGTTGTTCCGATTTTTTATCTGATTGTTAAAAAATTTTTCCCAGAATTTATTCCAGGTTTTACTGCAACATTTTTATTGGGTATGTGCGTGCAACTCATCCAGGTGCTTTGTGTTGTTTGTATTTTAAAATCAGTTGACATCAATACAAATTATGCAGCCTGGATTTTTATTTTTCTTGCTTCTGCGGTAGTTACAGTTTTGCCACTTTCATTAGGCGGAGGATTGGGAACAAGGGAAGTTGTGTTTGTTGCAGGTGCAAAATATTTCAATCTCGATCCGGAGATTGCAGTGGTAATAAGTTTACTTTTTTATTTGACAAGCGTGATTGCTTCCCTGTGGGGTGTATATTATATTTTTAAAGATCCTCTACCCTGGTTGAATGAAAAACAACAAAAAAAAGTTGTTGCATAAACCAAATCGCAGAAGCCACCCCGACAAGGTCTGGATGGCCCACCTGCTTTATCCCCATAGGATTTATTTTGCTGGACCACTTACAGATTTCGTGACCAGCTCCCTTCATTTACCTACCTATTATACAATTCTGTGCCAGATTATTTTTCCGATAACACGAATTAAACGAATGGCACGAATATGATTAAGCATGGCTTATCATAAATAGAAATCGTTAATACTATCTGTATTAATAATTTGAAAATAATAATGTGAATTGGATAAAATCGATTGCAAGAGAAATGAAAAAATTCGATTCCGAAATTTTATAAAACCATCCTGATTTCCTAAAAAACAAAAGGACCCGGTTAGCTTGGGGTCCTTTTCAAAGTTTTGAGAGCTCCTACCTTACTGTTAGCGTTTAAACTGGTGTTGAATTGGTGTTTTTCATAGGCCCAACGGCCTTTCAATGTGATTTTAAAAAACGGGGCAATCCGGCTCACTTATACCAAATACAATGCCGTAAATAAGATTTTAAATACCAGATCAGACAATTACATGCCTTAATCCGCTATCACTATGAAAATGACTATTTTATACATCTTTACCCAATGAATTATTCATAGTAATAGCGGTTGAAAAGATTTCATTTGATTGCATATGGTTTGCTTATTCTTAATTGCCAACTTATCTTAGGCGCTCCTACAGAAGAATCCCTGCAATCTCCTTGTAAGCGCCACCATTTTTTAATAACAACCAAACTAACATGAAAGCTTTACGCATTTATGCATGCATTGCATTATTAATCATTGCAGGATTTTCCTGTCGAAAAGAATCTTCAAATCTGAATTTCGAAAATCAAACCTCAACTAATGGCACGCAATCGAGGCTGGGTGAAAATGTCATTCCATGCGGAACTCCTCTCACAGTGCTGCTCGATGAATTTAATACGGACGATCCAAATACGTGGGGAGAGGTAACTGTATCAAACGATGCAGTAAATATTTACGTAACCTTCAGCACTGACGCTCCATTCAAATTGCACAACATGAAAGTTGTGATCGGAGATTTTGAGCATTTACAAACAGTACTTTCAGTTAGCTATGATCACCTTGTAGGCCCTGAAGTTCCAGATTATGAATTTCAATCGGCTGCTGGTTTAAGTGAATATACTTTTGCCATTCCGCGCGCTCAGTATCCAACTTGTAACCTCATAAACGTGTGGGCCTATATTGAAGAAAGAAGCATTTTTGGAAATGTGCTTAATTCCGGGAGCATCTGGGCAAGTCCTGGTTATCAAACCGTACAGTCACATCCGATGACCTCTTATTTTGAATATTGCACGCAGGAATGTCCTCCAACCGATTGCGGTCAATTACATACGCAAACACCAGGTGGGTGGGGTGCTGAACCTAATGGAAACAATCCAGGAACCTATCTGCATCAAAATTTCGATCAGGCATTTCCAAATGGCTTAATGGTGGGATGCGCGACCGGTAATTGGATTCATATGACAACGGCACAGGCAATTACAAATCTGTTACCAACCGGAGGAAAGGCTGCTGTACTGAATACAAGCGCAACTGATCCTCAGAAAATAAAAAATGTATTGGTTGGTCATTTGATTGCATTAACTCTGAGTGTGGGTTTTGATTTGACAGATGTTGATTTCGGAGATGGTGGAACCAACCTCCAGCAAATGATTATTGCCGATGGTACTTTCCAGGGATGGTCTGTACAGGCATTTTTAACTGAAGCAAATAGAGTACTCGGAGGTTGCAGTAGTAATTATACACCACAGCAGGTCCTTGAAACAGCAACTGATATTAACGAAAACTATGTTGATGGAATCATTGACAATGGATTCCTGGTTTGCCCGGATGAGCGAGAAGAAATCGCCGAAAAATACTAGCTAAATAAAAAACCCGGTAACGTACCGGGTTTTTTTATTGAATATCGAAAAAAATTACGCGTTCACTTTTCCTTTCACCTTAGCAATCACTTCTTCAGCGAGGTTGTTTGGTGCAGGAGAATAATGAGAAAACTCCATGGTTGATGATGCACGACCAGAAGACAAGCTTCTCAATTGTGTTACATAACCAAACATTTCGCTCAACGGAACTTTTGCTTTGATCACCTGGGCACCTGCGCGGCTGTCCATTCCTTCCAGCATTCCACGACGACGGTTTAGATCTCCGGTTACATCTCCCATGTACTGATCAGGAGTAATTACTTCCACTTTCATGATCGGCTCAAGCAAAACAGGTTTTGCTTTTCTTGCTGCTTCGCGGAAACCTGATTTTGCACAAAGTTCGAATGACATTGAATCAGAGTCAACGGCGTGGAAACTTCCGTCAAATACACGGATCTTCAAATTATCGACCGGGTAATTTGCAAGGACTCCATTTGTCATTGCCTGTTCAAAACCTTTCTGGATTGCAGGAACAAATTCACGAGGAATCGATCCACCAAAAAGATCATTGACAAACTGGAAATTCTTATCAGGATTTTCTGTTCTCCACTCAGCATCCACTGGTCCAAGTTCGAAAACTATATCAGCGAACTTACCACGACCACCGGTTTGTTTCTTCAATGTTTCGCGGTGTTCGATAGTTGCATTGAACGCTTCTTTATAAGCAACCTGGGGTGCACCCTGGTTTACTTCCACTTTGAATTCGCGCTTCATACGATCAACGATGATCTCGAGGTGCAACTCACCCATTCCACTGAGGATGGTTTGACCTGTATCTTCATCTGTCTTCACACGCAGCGTTGGATCTTCTTCAACGAGTTTTGCAATCGCCATACCCATTTTATCAACGTCAGCCTGGGTTTTTGGTTCAACAGCAATTGAGATTACAGGTTCCGGGAAGGCCATCGATTCCAGAACAATTGGCTTTGATTC
>CAZCKF010000242.1:4242-5642 GCA_964499155.1 uncultured Chitinophagaceae bacterium | reverse complement strand
ATTTTAAAACAGGTTCGCAATGGATCAGACATATTTAATTCTAATTGTGACTTCGTCAAAGGAAATGTAAAAGCGGGACCAGCAAACTGCATCAACATCTCTTCATTGGTAATCCATCGAATTAATGTTTCAAAATCTTCTGAAGTAAAAGGTTCCAGTCTGAGCATATTTATTAAGCATAGGGTTTACTATTTCCTCTTTTACTATTGACTCGAATTTATCATATTCTTCCACATGCGGCCAATGTGCAGAATTTTCAAAGGAATAAAATCGCTTTAACGGCGCTTGCAGACTTTCAAAATATTGGCGAGCTAATTCGTAATCAGTCTGCTGGTCATGCCTGCCCTGGAAAATGTAAACAGGAATTTGCAGTTGCGGTACTGCAACATTCAGGTCCGTATCCAGCATTTCCTTCCACAAATGATCGATCGAGAATCGAACTCCTTTTGCATAGTTTAATTTATCAGATAGCCTGTACTCACGGCAATTGAGTACAGAAAGTATCCGCATCCGCATACTCACATTTTTATGTTTCATACTTCCACCAAAATCAGCAACATACTTTCTTTGTTCTTTTAAATAATCCCACCATTCTGAGGAAGAAGCTTGTTTGGAAGGCAAGAGTGTCTCGAATTTTTTACCTTTCTTTTTCATCAATTCATTTACTACGAACTCGTGAGAAGTAACTTCTGATTCATACGTATTTCCTAACTGACCAATTCCGATATAAGCATGGAACAATTCCGGATTTTTTTTCGCAGCAAGGGTGCCAAGGAAAGTTCCCCATGAATGCCCAAACAAATAAATCTTCTGTTTGCTGAATTTGTTTTTTAAATATTGTGTGATCTCAAAGATGTCCTCAACCAATTGTGCGGTTGTAAGTGAATTAGAGGGAACACCCCTGTATGACATACCTGCACCGCGTTGATCCCAGTAACAGATAGTAAAAAGCTTTTCAAGCGATTTTAATTGTTCATGGATCATGGGATAACTGGGAACTCCCGGGCCTCCGTGTAAATAGAGCATAACAGGATTCCGCTGGTCAATCCCTCGTATTATTAATCCTTGTGAGACACCGCCAATATTCCTGTGTTCAATGACGGCAATGCTGTTGGGTATGATCCGTCCTGATTCATCCTTAAATGGTCTGGTTCTTCCCGGGCTGATTGATAGTAGAATTATGAAAATCACAAATCCTGCTGTGATCAGGGCGACAAATATGTTTTTAAATAATCTCAAGCGAATAAGTTTAAAAGTAACCCGAACTATGATCAGATGCTGTTTTTTTGACCAGGAATACCCTATAAATCACTGAATTACAGGCTGGGACTTGATTTCATGGTTTTTTTTTACGTTCTTGTAAGTACAATCCAATGCCGTGAAAAAAGCCACCCTCTTTT
>CAZCKF010000242.1:0-4232 GCA_964499155.1 uncultured Chitinophagaceae bacterium | reverse complement strand
CGCTGGTGATACGATCGAACTTATCAAACCAGGCAATACCAATGTGATCAACGCTGGAACGATCATGAAGGTTGAAAATCTTGGAAAGAATATCAACACAGATCTTGCAGAATTACGCCCTGTTATTTCAGCAGATGGAAATCATTTGTTTTTCATTTGCGAGAATGACCCGATGAATACAAAATATAATTCCATTCGCAATTCGCAGGATATCTGGTATTCGCAGCGTGACAGTGTAACTGGTAAATGGGGACCTGCGGAACATCTCGCATATCCGTTGAATACTTACTTCTACAATGCGGTGTATTGGATTTCACCAGACAACAATAAAATACTGATCAGGAATTCTTTTGTCAATGGCGATTATTTCGGAAATGGAATGAGCATGTCATACAAACAGAAGAATGGAACATGGAGCAAGCCAAACATGCTCTATGTAAAAAACTATCCCAAATATGACAGGGGCCGGCAAAATGGTGCCTCAATGGGCCACGATGGAAAAACATTGCTGCATTATATGTCGGAAGATCCGGGGAGTTACGACAATGATCTTTATGTAAGTTTTCATGTGCAGGACGACTTATGGAGTGAACCCAAAAGTCTTGGGAAAAAGATCAATCTCAAAAATTATAATGAGATGACGCCCTATCTCGCGTCAGATGGCGTTACGCTTTATTTCAGCAGCAATCGTCCTGGTGGATTAGGAGATAATGATATCTGGATGACCAAACGTCTCGACGATTCATGGCAAAAGTGGAGCGACCCGGTAAATCTTGGTGCTCCAATCAATACAGAAGACTGGGATGCGTTTTTCACACTCGATGCTGGCGGTGAGTATGCATACATGACCCAGCATGCCAATGCAATTGGTGAAAGCGATATCGTGCGCGTAAAACTCCTTGAAGTTGTGCGTCCTGATCCTGTGATTCTTGTTGATGGTAATGTATACAACCAGAAAACAAATGAACCAATCAGTGCTTCATTGATCTATGAAACACTGCCTGATGGTAAAGAAGTGGGTAATGGTGTATCGAGTCCTGAAGATGGTTCATTCAAAATTGTTTTACCCTATAATAAAAACTACAGCATACGTGCAAAAGCTGATCATTTCTTCGCAATTTCAGAGAACCTGAATTTGGATTCATTGGTGAAAGCTGGTAATAAAATCATTCACAAAGATCTTTACCTCGTTCCGATCGAGATCGGTTCTGTTGTGCGTTTGAATAATGTATTCTTTGATTACGACAAATGGGATCTTCGACCAGAATCATTTATCGAACTTGACAGGGTTGTAAAACTTTTGAATGAAAATCCGGCGATCGAAATTGAAATGAGTGCACATACAGACTGGAGAGGATCTGATGAATACAATTTAAAATTGAGTGATAACCGTGCACGCTCTGTAATGGAATACATTGTTTCAAAAGGCATTCCTCAAAGCAGGATCATTTCGCAAGGATACGGTGAATCAAAGCCTGTGGTACCGAATGATTCGGAAGAGAACATGCAGTTGAACAGGAGGGTCGAGTTTAAGATTTTGAAAAATTAATTCGTGGGAAGTTAGGTGGTGATGTACGATGTACGATATACGATGTACGATGTACGATGTGCATTTTGCGAGCGACGACATTATAGCATTGATCAGAAAATATTGGAAACTGTATTTAATTCGAAGCGTATTCCTGATCATACTAATAAGCTGTTAGTTGTCTCCAATAGCCACCAGCCAAAAGCCAACAGCTTCATCCAAAAAAATAATTCTCATTAAAGAAGTGGAAAGTGTTTATAATCCTAAGGGAATTGCTGATGATTTACTAATAAGCTGTTAGTTGTCTCCAATAGCCACCAGCCAAAAGCAAACAGCTTCATCCAAAGAAATCATTCGCATTAAAGAAGTGGAAAGTGTTTATAATCCGAAGAGAATTGTGGATGATTTACTAATAAACTGTTAGTTGTCTCCAAAAGCCAACAGCCAAAAACCAACAGCTTCTTTAACAGCCTTTAACTATTTAAGAAAAAAAAGACGCTAAGAAATTCTCAGCGTCATAAAATTTATTTCGATATAACTTTTTGTAATTAGCGCTAATTAGCGTCTTACTTAACGTGTTTGTTCACCACTTTCGCTAACTCAAACATAGAGATCTGATCTTTTCCAAATACAGGTCTAAGTTTTGCATCTGCATTGATCATTCTTCTGTTCTTCTTATCCTGGAGATTGTTCTTCTTAATGTAATCCCATATTCTCTTGATGATCTCTGTCCTTGGATAAGCTTTGTTTCCAATCACCTCTCCCAAGCCTGCACTCACCTGTAATGGTTTCATGAATGCTGCATTAGGTTTTCTTGCTGATTTTTTCTTTGGTGCTTTCTTCGCTGCTTTTTTAGCTTTTTTTGGAGCTGCTTTTTTTGCTGCTTTTTTGCCAGCTTTTTTCGGTGCTTTTTTTGCTGCTTTCTTGCCAGCTTTTTTTGCTTTTGCCATGACGATTCAAATTGATGGGTTAATAATTTTAATTATTCAGAATACTGAATTAGCATTAAAAGTAATGTTGTTGATGAAATTTGCCTAATAGACTTTTCCAGAAAAACACAATGGGGGTGTTAATATGATTGCCATTTTTCATAGGGGAAATGCGAAAAAAAACGATTTCACCACCTCTGAAGTTGTTATTTGGCAGCCAGATTTTTTTCTATTTTGTCAATATTTATTCCTTTTCCGAGTACAGGGAGAAACAAATCTCCCATCTCTTTTACCCGCGAAATCATGTTTTTCATAGTGAAATCCTGCATTTTAAGGCCTTTTTTCACTTCTTCCCAATGAAGCGGCGCAGATACGGTAGCTCCTGGTTTAGGCCGCAAAGAGTAAGCAGATGCCACTGTGGCCTGGGGTCTGTTCTGCAAAAAATCAATATATAATTTTCCTTTTCGCTTGTTGGTTAGTCGCTCTATACTGGTAAAATCAGGCAATTCCTCGTGTACCAACCTGGCTATTTTCCTTGCAAATTCCTTCGAACGCTCATAATCATATTTGCCTGCGAGTGGAATATACACGTGCAATCCAGTTGAACCGGAGGTTTTGCAATAGCTGGTAATTCCATGCGCGTCAAGTATTTCTTTTGTTACTCTTGCAGCAGTAATTACCTGATCAAATGGATTTTTATCCGGGTCAAGATCAATGATGCACCAGTCTGGGTGATCAGGTTTTTGCATGCGGCTGCTCCATGGATTCATTTCGATGCAACCGAGTGAAGCGATGTACAACAGGCTTGCTTCATTGCTGCACACAATGAATTCTTTTTCCCGGGCATCTGCTTCACTGTAATAGGGAAATGTTTTAATCCACTCTGGTACTTTCCCTTTAACATCCTTCTGGTAAAAACTTTCGCCATTGATACCATGAGGATAACGATTCAGTGTTTGAGGACGATCCTTCAAATGAGGAAGAATATAGGGCGCCACCTGGTAATAGTAATTCAGCATGTCGCGCTTGGTATATTTTTCTTTGGGCCAATAGATCTTGCTCAGGTTGGAAAATTTTAATTCATGTCCACCCAATATTCTCACCTGGCTTTCATCTTTTGGATTCAATAAAGTTTTTCGTTCATCTGAAGGCTTATCCTTTTTACCCAATAATTTTTTCTCTTTTGCAAGTAATTCAACCGTTGGAGTTTCAGTTTCCCGTACAACATCTTTTGCTTTTTTATCTTCCCTCAAACCTTTGAATGATGGGTGTCGTATCGCTCCATCAGGTGTCAGTTCCCTGTAACTGATCTCTGCAACGAGCTCGGGTTTTACCCAGGTAACAGAAGCTTTTGGCGGATCGGGTCTGAATCGTGAAGGTTTATTGTATTCCGGAACCTCCACAAAAGGACACTGTTTAATTTTCAGCGAATTCATTTTTTTAAGGATCTGTTGCTGCACCTCTTTGTTAAAACCTGTACCAACCGGTGAAACAAAATGAAGTCCATCATTTTCATAGACGCCAAGCAACAAAGAACTGAATAATTTATTTGTATTCTCATTGATCGTATATCCTCCAATTACAAATTCCTGCCTCTTTTCAGTTTTGATTTTTAACCATTCTTTTGATCTTGTATCGGGTATGTAAATGCTGTTTTTCTTTTTGGAGATAATTCCTTCAAGACCCATTTTCATGGCCACCTTAAATAATTCTTCACCGTTTGCTTCAATCGTTTCGCTGATGCGTATGCCTGGCAATGTATCTGGCAAATATTT
>CAZCKF010000241.1:0-5716 GCA_964499155.1 uncultured Chitinophagaceae bacterium | reverse complement strand
AATTCGCCTGAGGGAAGATCTGTAGTACAGTGGTTGTAATGTTTTCATGCATGCTGCTTACGTGGAAATCTTCCACAACGCCAATCACTTTTCCGACTTTGGTCGTATCCTGTGGCAGCCACATTGACCACCGCAATTCGCGTCCAATAGCTTTTTCAGGTGTTTCAAATCCAAGTGTTTTTACAGCCGTTTCATTGATGATAAATGCTGCATCAACATCGGTCTTCATTTCCTTTGAGAAATCACGACCTGCAATCAATTTCAATCCCATAGTTTTCACATAGTCGTGGTCTACCATGAATTGTTTTGCGGGAAAGGTTTTTGTACCCTCTGCTGTGTTTGGAACAATGATGTCATCTCCGGCAAACAGGTCACCTGGCAAGCCATAACCGATGGAGGCAGATTTAACCCCGGGAACTTTTACAATTTCATTTTTAAATGTTTCGTAATTATTGAACATGTTATCACCCTGCATGGGGAAATACATTACCTGCTCCTTATTAAAACCGAGGTCTGTATTTTTCATGAATTGAACCTGCCTGAAAACTGTTGTTGTCGAAACGATCAGAAAGACTGAAAGTGCGAACTGCAAAACCACGAGGGATTTTCTGAGTGTACCTGGATTAATGGTTGTACCTGTTTTCATTCCTTTCAAAATGCTGATCGGCCGGAAAGATGCCATAAATACTGCAGGGTAAACACCAGCCAGGATTCCTGTAATTATTCCGAGTCCAAGAATGGATAAACCAATAACAGGATCACGCAGAGGATTAAATGAAATGTGCTTGCCGGTAAATTCATTTAATGTGGGCAATAACAAATACGTTAATGTAGTTGCAAGTATCGCTGCAAGCAGAGCAATCAGAATAGATTCTCCTGTGAACTGCAACCACAACTGCTTTTTTTCAGCTCCCAACACCTTGCGCATACCCACTTCACGTGCCCTGCGTAAGGATCTAGCAGTGGAAAGATTAATGAAATTGAAACAGGCAATCAGCAGTACAAACAACGCGATTGCACCAAGTGCCTTGACATATAAAATGTTTCCTGCCTTGGCAATGTTGTATCGAAACCCCGAGGAATGAAGATGTATGTCTTTGACCTTTTGAAAAAAGGGTAAGTAAGTATACTGTTCCTGCCCAGTGATTGGATGAACATTTTTTACAATGTATTCCGTAAATTTTTTTTCTAAAGCTTTTGCATCAGCGCCTTTCCTTGTTTTTATATAAGTAAAGAATTGTTGCCAACTCCATCTTTTCATTCTCTCCACATCAAAAGTGGTGGTGATATACGGAAATGAAACAAGGAAGTTTATATCAAGATGAAAATGTTCCGGAAGTGATTTCATTACTGCGGAAACCTGGAAAGTATCACTGTCGATGTACATCGTTTTACCCAATGCAGGTTGGTCACCGAAATATTTTCTCGCGAGTTCTTCAGTGATCACAACATCTGCAACATCATTCAATGCACTGGCAGCCGTTCCTTCTTTTAATTTCAGCGTAAAAAAATCAAAGAATGTAGGTTCTGCTGCAAATCCTTTCGCTTCATAATCTTTTGTTTGATCAGTGCGAAACATGGATTCGGAAAAAAGATGCATGAGTCGAAGCGTGGATTCTACTTCCGGATATTCAGCCCCCAGAGTTGTTGCCAGCATTGGCGGTGTCATTGCATTCAGGGTTGTACCATTTGGGCCTTTTCCCTCGGTGAAAATCCTGTACACCCTGTCACCATCTTTATGAAAACGGTCAAATTTTAATTCGTCTACAATAAATAGAGTGACAATGAGGCAACCCGCAATGCCGAGTGTGAGTCCGAGGATATTAATTGCACTGAACCCCTTCGAACGGATGATGTTTCTGACTGCTACTTTCAAATAATTTCTGAACATGGCGTTTTTCTCTGTTTATTCGTTTTTATTATACGGATTTTCAATTTGGATGTCGGATTCTATGAACAGAATGTTTCTGGTTTCTTGTTTCCGGTTTCTCGTTTTCCCGCGTTTTATTTTCTCACATCTAAAAAGACATTAAGGTGTCTCCAAAAGCCAACAGCTTCTACTCAGTTCTCAACGACTTCACCGGATTCGCCAAAGCCGCCTTCATCGCCTGCAAACTCACTGTTACAAGCGCTATCGCAATAGCTGCGATGCCCGCAATGACAAACAACCACATGCTGATCCTTGTCCTGTATTCAAAATCTTTTAACCAGTCACTCATGAACCACCAGGCAATGGGTGAAGCGATGACTGCAGCAATAAGAATCAGTTTCAGGAAATCTTTTGACAACAGCGTCATAATAGTAACAACACTTGCACCCAACACTTTCCGAATTCCAATTTCTTTTGTACGCCTGATCACAGTCAGTGTTGCAAGACCAAACAATCCAAGACATGCAATAAATATGGAGAGCATGGATGCAATTGAAACAATTCGTGAAGTGCGTTGTTCCTCCTGGTAGCTTTCCGCAAGTGATTCATCAAGAAACTGGTATTCAAAATCCTGTCCCGGTGCCACTTTTTTCCATGCAGTTTCCAATATCTTAATAGATTCACTAATTCCTCCCTGTAATTTGATGCTGATTCGTGGTTGTGGAGGAAATTGAATGGATACATTTTCCGTCCTTGCAAAAACTGAATCCGGTGTCATTGTCATCATCAGCGGCCGAATCGGCGTGTGCAACGATTCAAAATGAAAATCTTTTACAACGCCAATGATCTGCTGGTCGAAGTTTCCCGGCAGTTTCTTTCCGACTGCATCACCCAGTTGAAATTCCTTAACGAAAGCTTCATTCACAACTGCGGCAGTGGTTGCATCAGCGGGGTTGGATTCATCAAATGACCGGCCCCGTACCACTTTCATGTCCATTGTTTTTATAAACTGTGCATCAACTGTATTGTATTGAAAAGCTTTGTAGACTTTTTTATCATCTGTAAAACCAAGTCCAACCCAGGGTGATTGAGCAAAGCTGTAGAGTGCAACGCTCACATCCTTTACCGATGGGTTTTTCATCAATTCAGTTCTGTACAATTTAGCGAGCGCTGTCCCATCCCTGTAAGTTTTGTTGGTTGGAACAATAATGACTTTGTCTTCATTAAAACCAAGATCTTTTTCTTTCACATAATCCATTTGGTCGGAAATCACCATTGTACAGATGATCATTGCTATCGATGCCACGAACTGGCCAACAACCAATGATTGCCTTAGCCAGCCACCTGTATTGCCAAGTCTTAGCTTACCTTTTAAGACCTCAACAGGATTAAATCGTGAAAGCACAATGGCAGGGTAGAAGCCGGCAATAATCGCAATCACAGCAATGAGTGCCAGTGCAAACAAAATGAAGACTAAATCAAACTGGAATTCCAGTTGACGATTGATCAACTGGTTGAATGGTTGCACCAGGATTGTTGAAAGTGCAATGCCAATGATGACCGCGCAAATTGTTACCAGGAACGCTTCTCCCCAAAATTGACGAATCAGTTGTTTTCTTTCTGCGCCCAGTGCTTTGCGCACGCCAACTTCAAGCGCACGTGTTGCAGATTTGCCGATAGAAAGTGTAATGAAGTTGATACAGGCAACAAATAAGATCAGGATGCCAATTGTTGCAAGGATGTAAGCATATTTCGGGTTGCTTACTGGTTCATTCCCTGCAGGAAGCGTATTATCGAGATGTATTGCAGTGATTGGCTGCATGAACAATCTAAATCCATCGGGTGTATAGTTTTCTCCAAGTTGTTGTTTCATCATGCCATCAAATTTGGCTGATGTGGCAACCACCGAAGAAGTTGGTTTCAACAAAACGTAAGTTTCCAGGAAAACATTGAACCAACTGTTGTGTGCATTCGCACTGAAAAATGACCTGCTGTTCGAAAATGGGATCAGCATGCTGTAGCGGATACTTGAAGGTTCCGGTGCTTCTTTAATGACAGCCGTTACTGTGTATAATAATTTGGTTTCATCGTTGATCAGTTCCAGAGTTTTTCCAATTGCTTTTTCATTGCCAAAATATTTTTTTGACATTTCAGGAGTGATCACAATCGAGTTGGATGTCGGAAAAATATTACGTGCATCACCTTCCAGTATTTCAAAATCAAAAATGTTTAGGAATGTTGAATCAACCATGCGCACAGATTCCGTAAATGACTGCTGTTGCGAACGGATCATTGGATTAAAAGACCAGATCCTGCATGTTGATTCAATATCTGGAATGTTTGCCTGCAACGCAGAAGCCATTTTTAACGGCGTCGATGTGCTGATAAAATCCTCTCCCTGGTATTTTTCATGTTGCCACATCCTGTAAATGCGATCAGCTTTTGAATGAAACTTGTCATAACTCCATTCACTCCTTACAAACAGCATGATCAGGATGCAAGCTGTAATACCCACTGCAAGACCAAGAATATTGATGGCTGTGTAGCCCTTGTTTTTTTGCAGGTAGCGAAGTGAGACTTTCAGGTAGTTTCTGAACATAATGATTTTTGTTTCTGGTTTCTCGTTTCTAGTTATTCCCGCGGAATTGTACTTTCAACAATGTTTGTTTCATACCGTGCTTGAGGCCTGATGCCTGAAGCCTGAAGCGTATCTCGTTATTCTGTCCTCAGCGATTTCACCGGGTTCGCAACAGCAGCTCTTATTGCCTGGAAGCTGATTGTGACAAGTGCAATCAATACTGCAATCACACCGGCAAGCAACATGATCCACCATGGAATTGAAATCTTATAACTGAAATCCTCCAACCATTTATTCATATAATACCAGGCAATTGGAGCAGCGACTACAAATGCGATTGCTATCAGGAAAATGAATTCCTTAGAGAAAAGCATAAATATGTTTTTCACTGAAGCGCCAAGTACTTTTCGAATGCCCACCTCTTTTACTTTCTGTACTGCCATGAATGAAGCGAGGCCGTATAATCCGAGACAGCTTAAGAAAATGGCAATGCCTGCAAAAATTCTGTACAATTGCGAAAGCTGTGATTCACGCCTGTAAAAATTTTCAATCTTGGTATCGAGGAATTGTTGTTCATAAACATGGTCAGGAAATGTTTTCGCCCACAAGCCCTGCACTTTTTTTAATGCATCATTCAGATTTGTTGTATTGAATTTTATCCCGGCTTTTCCATAAGTCAGGTTGAATGTTGAGATCAGGACCGGAGGTACGGGTTCATGTAATGAGTTCGCATGAAAATCTTTTATAACACCAACAATATTTCCTTTGTACCTGTCCCACATCGTGATTTCAGTGTTGATCACAGATTGAGGATCTTTTATTCCAAGTTTTGATAACAATGTTTCATTCACAAGAAACTCCCGAATGGTATCGGAGGGGAGAGGAGAACGTCCTGTGACAAGTTGCAGATCATAAGTCTTAACATAGTCTGCATCAGCCCATTTTAGATTGGCGCTGAAATCGGTTGATTTTTCCTGGTTACCAAAACGAAAATCCGAATACCAGTTGCCATCATCAGCAGGACTTGCAAAACTGAAACTTACATGTTGAACTCCATTTATTCCCTTGAGTTCTGTTTTTAGATACTCAAGTTTCAACCTGCTGACACTGTCCTCGGGGAAAGAAAAATTGACAATAGCATTTTTTGAAAAACCAAGGGGCTGGTTGCGGAAATAATCCATTTGTTTCAGGATCACAAGCGTTCCAATGATCAAAACCTGTGCAATCACAAATTGTAAGACAACCAGCCCTCTGCGCAAACTAATACC
>CAZCKF010000240.1:0-5732 GCA_964499155.1 uncultured Chitinophagaceae bacterium | reverse complement strand
TGAAGTAGAAGATCATACTTTTTATAAAACCGTCAGGTTTAATAATGCCGGCAAAAAAGAAGTGGTGGGACATGCCTTTCTATTTATGGTGAAAGTGGAGAAGGAGGAATAGAAGAGGAAGAAGCAGAAATATAGATCATCAAATTTGTCACCTTCAGTTTACCTGGTGAAAGGTGAAAAGTGAAAAGTCAACTTTAAACTGAAACTTTTATTCTTTTGTAACACCAATTGTGCAGAGTTTATAAATTCGATATCAAAAACAATTTCGAGAATAAAGGTTCACTTTTCACCTTTGACTTTTCACTCGCATTATTAAATGAATTGGCTCGTCTTAGTCAATTATTTACAAATACCAAATGCAAACCGCATTAATCGCAGGAGGCAGTAAAGGAATTGGTTTTGCCATTGCAGAAGCTCTTGCAAAAAGAAAATATAACCTGGTGCTGATTGCTCGTGACGAAAAGGTTTTACAGAATGCGAAAACTTTATTTGAAGACAGGTACAAAATCCAGGTTGAAATTTTATCACAGGACCTGAGTCTTCATGATTCAGCAAAACATGTTTTTAATTTTTGTCTTTCCAAAAATCTCAATATTGATATTTTATGTAACGTAGCCGGTCTCGGTGGCGCGAAAGATTTCCTCGCAGTTCCACTTTCAGAAACGAGATACATGATCCATCTTAATGTGGAATCTGTTGTTGCACTTACGCATGAGCTGTTGCCACTTTTACGTAAGAGTGAGCATGCACACATTCTGAATGTTGCAAGCATGGGAGGATTTGCTCCGATCCCGGTAAAAAATGCTTATTCAGCTACAAAATCTGCAGTCATTTTATTCAGTCGCGGTCTTCGTTCGCAACTAAAAAAAGAAAATATCAATGTTAGTTGCCTCTGCCCCGGCCCTGTGTTCACCAAACCCGAAATCGAAAAAGATACCATTGAAAAAATGGGTTGGTTTGGAAAACAAATGGCTGTGCCGGCCGAAAGGGTTGGAGAAATTGCTGTAAAGAGAACCCTGCAAAAAAAATTCATGATCATTCCGGGTTTTCTGACAACGATGGTTTCAGTATTTGTGCGGATACTGCCTGATGCTTTACTCGTGAATATATATGAAGGGATGATTGAGCGATCCCAAAAGAAGAAGTGAGGAGTTGTTAATCTTGGTGTGAAAGATGAAAATTGAAAGGTCAACCTAAATTTGAGAACCGTTTACTCAAAGTGAATTCAATTCTATTCGAAACCACAAATAAATAAATCTGGTCCGAACATAAGTTGACTTTTCACCTTTGACATTTCACTAAAAATAAAATTTCCCACTTTACAAATTTCTGCTATGAAAAGTAAAGCCTCCCTCAAGTCCCATCCAATTCATCCCATACTCGTGTCATTTCCCATTGCATTTTTTATGGGCACATTATTGTTTGACGTTTTGGGAATTATCTATGAGCGCGGTGACTTTCATACAACAGCGATGTACCTGGAAGCTGCAGGCATAGCTTTTGGTTTGCTTGCAGCCATCCCTGGAATTATTGATTATATCTATGCAGTTCCTCCAAAAAGTTCCGGCAAAAAAAGAGCGGCAACTCACGGATTATTGAACACCACAATGATCCTTATTTTTTCCGCAGCACTTTACCTGAGACGCAATGAAGATGTTTCATTTTACATAATACTCGGGCTTGAAGTTTTGGGTGTGGTCATTCTCAGCATTGCTGGCTGGCTTGGCGGAACACTCGTGTACAGAAACCAGATTGGTGTTGATATCCGATATGCAGATGCTGGGAAATGGAAGGAAGAAAGTTTTGATGAATCTGATGGTCCGATTGCTGTTGCCGGAATCGATGAATTAAAAGTGAACCAAATGAAGTTGCTGCATATGAAAGACAAAAGGATTGTGTTGTGCAGAACCGAAAAAGGTTATGCTGCTTTTGATGATCGTTGTACGCACAGGGGTGCTTCACTTGCTGGAGGTTCTATGATATGTGGTACTGTTCAGTGTCCCTGGCACGGATCTCAATTTAATGTACGAAGTGGCGAAGTAATGGCTGGACCTGCTAAGGATAAGATTATGACGTATGAAGTGGAGGAAGTCAGTGGAAAAGTTATGCTTCGTGTCGAAAAAAGCGGGTCAGCTCAAAGAAGTTGATCTTTGTTTTTAAATATGCTGGAATAATTCTCTGATTAATTATTTTTTATTAATTGTATTCCCGGTGCCTGAATTCCTGCTCCACCGAGAAATCCTTTGGCAATTATTGTATATGTATTTCCTGCGGCGATATTAATGCCTGGCACGCTCACAAGAACTGTTTGTGTTCCTGCCTGTTTTAAATCAAAAGAATAAACGCCTGCATCGATTTCTTTAAATGCCGCTAACAAACCGTCGACCGACTGGTCGTTAAAAGATCTGTTCGAAAACATATTCGTTCCTCCCGTAATTCCCAGATCAATTGTGGGCGTATTCGGACTAAAATGTAAAAACCTGATAAGAGATTTGCCCGTGGACGGTCCACCGAAAACATCATAAACAAGTGCGCCTTTCATTTTTTTTGCAGAATCTATAATGAAAAGTGAATAATTCGAATTCGCACCTAAACTTAAAACCGTATCAATAACGTAAGCTGGATTTCCTGCCTGGGAAGCGCGCAGCAGTGTTTGTCCAGTGTTAACCGGTACATAGCCTCCGCTGCTCCCGTAAAGTACGCTGGGAAAATAGTTTGCATTATTTAACCGAACATTTATTTCATTACCATCCGGCGATGCATGTATTACCATCAGTTTCGCCTGCAAAGGAGAATCAATGATTTCGTCTTTATCCTTCTTACATCCCTGTGTTAAGGCAGAAAAGATTAATAATGAACAAATGAAAACGTGTTTCATGATTCAAACATTTTCGGCTGCATCCTCCTGGGACCAGTTTCGACAACCGACGTGTTTAAAAAAACTTTAGTGTCAGTAATGCGATTTCAAATTGTCAGGGTCTTCGTAAATCAAAAATCAAATCCCGATAGCTATCGGGACAAAAATCAAAAATTACCTCACTGGTGTCAACCTATACACAATCCCAGGCGTTTCCACCGCTAAATACAAATACCCATCAGGTCCCATTCGCACATCACGAACACGGCCGATGTTTTTAAAAAGAATTTCTTCCTTCACCACTTTATTGCTTTCAACAACTGTCCTGTTGAGGTATTCAAAACGCAATGACCCTGTCATAATATTTCCTTTCCATTCCGGATAGCGGTCCCCTGTAACGATTGCCATTCCGCTTGGTCCGATCGATGGTGTCCATTCGTGAAATGGTTGTTCCATTCCCGGCAATTCAGTTTTTGTTGAAGGTGACATAGGTTTTCCATTGTAATTGATGCCGTATGTAATGAGCGGCCATCCATAATTTTTCCCGGGAGAAACGATGTTGATCTCATCTCCTCCACGTGGACCATGTTCATTTGTCCAGATAAGGCCTGTTTGCGGATCCATTGTCATCCCCTGCGGATTACGATGTCCATAGGAATAGATGGAAGGAGATGCACCTGCTGTATTTACAAAAGGATTATCTGAAGGAATTGTTCCATCAGATTTTATCCGGTGCACTTTACCTAAATCATTACCCTGGATTTTCTGTGGATTTTCATTGTGATTTCCGCGTTCACCAACTGTGATGAACATCAATCCACTTTTGTCAAACTGGATGCGCGAACCATAGTGGTGTCTGGCAGGTGACCAGGGTTGCGCTATAAAAATGTCTTGTTGATTTGTAAGAGCGCCATTTTCAAATCTTGCGCGCATAATTGCAGTGGTTGCAACTTCCCTGTTGTTTTCCCTTTTACCCTTCGAATAGGATAAATAAATATACCGGTTGCTGGAAAATTGCGGATCAGGTACAATGTCCATTAAACCTCCCTGACCTGCTGCAACCACAGGAGGTACACCGGTCACGGTGGTTAATGCCCCGGTTGCATTTTTATAATACAATTTTCCGTTGCGGTCTGTAACAAGCATTTCATTCCCCGGCAAAAAAGCAATGCCCCATGGAACTTCAAGTCCTTTCACCACAGTATCGAGCCTTATCGCTAAATCTTCCGTTCTGAAAACATTCGCAGCAGGTTCTTCCTGTCCCGTGTATTTTGAAACATTTTGAATGCCTGTTAAAATATAATCAGACAAAGCATACATTTCCTGGTCTGTAAAAGCAGAATCAAATCCTGGCATTCCTTCATCATGATATCCAAATTTTATTCCCTTGAAAAGATCTTCCCGTGTATTGCCATGCTTCCATCTCCTGTCAACAAAAGCATCCATTTTCCAACCGTGACATCCTCCACAATAGGTTTCGTAATTCTTTTCAACAGCAGAATTAGATGCATTGCCCGAATTATTGGTGCCTGCTGTATTGTTCTTGCACGTGAATGCAAGATGAACCACCATGATTAAGAAAATAAAAATAACTGTATTGAGGTAGCGGAGCATATGAATTGTATTGGACAGTAAATCTAACTCGAAAAACATTCATATAGCTCTGGCTCACCAATACATAGCTCATCATAGTTTTTTACCAACAACAAGAGCAGCCTGCACGATTGCATCCCCGTGTGTATCTGTTTGAAATCCGGGTGCAATGCCGAGGAAACATTTGCTTTTGAAAACATAATTGTATTGAAGTTGGAACAAGCCACCCAGCGCGATTGTTTCCTGTGGCGTGTGATTGTTGTAACCCACAAGTACTACAGGTAATCCAGTGGTTTGAGGACCATATAATGAATAACCATCATCGCCATTTGAAGCTGATTGGTACCTGCCGAATATTCCGAGACTTACAATAAAATCATGATGAGGAGTTTTTACAATGCCATAGCCAGCATTTACACCAAGCTGCACTCCGGCAGTAGTAAACCTGATGGAAGCATCAGTAATATTGCCTCCATTATCAACGATGATCGTATGCTTCTGGTTATTGATTGTTCCTGCGATATTATATTTCAGAGAAAACCTGTTCTTTAATTCTCTCGTAACTCCTGCCCCAAATACATATCCCTTCATATCGCCTGATCCGTGCCGGCTTTTCCCTCCGAAGGCTTCAAATGAATGAAAGGATTTTTTCTCCTGGGCGTGCAGAAATGAACCAAAAAAACAAAATGAGTAAATAAAAAGTAATCGAATGGCCGAAATGTAAAATTGTTTCATACAGCAAGGTTTAAAGTTTGCACCAAAGTATACCTGACATCGTTTTCATCGATTTTATTCACTCTTAAATTTTTCATAACAAACAATTTAATTGTAAATGGTCTGCTATTGCAGTGGCCCATGTTTTGCCTTTACACCCACATGGCTGCAAAATCAAAATCATTACCCAAACCATTTCTTCCAATGCTTGCTACACTTGCAAGCGAATCCTTTCATAACGATGAATGGTTGTACGAATTAAAATGGGATGGGTATCGCGCAATTTCCTATCTGCAACAAGGGAAGATTGAGATCCGTTCCAGGAATAACAAATCGTTTAATGAAAAGTTTTATCCCGTATTTGATGCGCTGAAACAATGGAAAAAGAATGCAATTATTGATGGCGAAATTGTTGTGATCAATGAAAAAGGTTTTGCTGATTTCAGTGCACTGCAAACCTGGCGGAGCGAGGCGGATGGACAATTGATGTATTATGTATTTGATTTGTTATGGTTTGAAGGAAAAGACCTGATGAAAACACCGCTTCATGAAAGAAAAAAATTATTGA
>CAZCKF010000239.1:5260-5757 GCA_964499155.1 uncultured Chitinophagaceae bacterium | reverse complement strand
TGTTCTGTTCCCACCGTGATGCGCAAACAATTGTCGCACAATTCAACCCTGCTCCGATCACGAACCACAATTCCTTTATCAACAAGTATCTTATATACTTCGCTTGCTTTTTCAATTTTTACCAGTAAAAAATTTGCATCGCTTGGGAACACTTTTTTAACAATATCAATTTTTTCCAACTGACCTTCCATAAATTGACGCTGCTTAACTATTTCAAGGATCATTGCATTCACCTGTTCAGTATTTTCCAAAGCTTTTAATACTACTTCCTGAGTTGCCTGGTTAATATTATATGGTGGCTTAATCCTGTTAAGCAACTCAATGATTTTGCGGGAAGCGAATGCCATTCCAAGACGCAATCCTGCTAATCCCCATGCTTTGGAAAGTGTCTGTAACACAACGAGGTTTGGATATTCTTCAATTTGCGTTGTGAAAGATCTGTGTCTTGAAAAATTGACATACGCCTCATCAATCACTACAAGACCATTAAAATTGTT
>CAZCKF010000239.1:0-5250 GCA_964499155.1 uncultured Chitinophagaceae bacterium | reverse complement strand
ATTCAATGTCCTCATGGATCAGTGAATTACCCGTTGGATTATTGGGAGAACATATCCAAATGATCCGGGTATTTTCATCGATCGCCAGCTCAAGTGCATCGAGGTCTAATTGAAATACAGGTGTGAGTAATACTTTTTTAACCGCCACATTATTGATATTGGCACTGACCTCATACATTCCATAAGTTGGGGGACAAATGATCACATTATCCTTTCCTGGTTCACAAAATGCCCGAAACAGCAGATCGATGCATTCATCACTGCCATTTCCAATAAAGATTTGTTCTTCAGGGACTTTTTTAATTGCAGCTATTTTTTGTTTGACTTTTACCTGGTGAGGATCAGGATAACGGTTGTACCATTTAGTTAGCGGAGAGCCAAGACTATTTTCATTTGCATCGAGAAAAATCTTTGCATTGCCAGAAAATTCATCTCGTGCTGATGAGTAAGGAATTAAATTCCTGATGTTAGGTCGTACGATTGCTTCTAAATCAAACATGTCATTCATTGATTCGTATTCTTACCGAGTTAGCATGCGCATACAATCCTTCTGCTTCAGCCATGGTAATTACCGTTTCACTTATTTCTTCCAGACCTTCCGGTGTTGCCTGTTGGAAAGTAATTTTTTTCATAAATGAATCAACGCTGATGCCGGCGAAAGCTCTTGCATTCCTGTTTGTTGGTAATGTATGATTTGTCCCACTTGCATAATCACCAATACTTTCAGGGGTATGTTCTCCAATAAAAACTGAACCAGCATTGTAAATATTATATGCAAACACTGGTGCGTCCTGGCAGGCAAGAATTAAATGTTCGGGTGCATATTCGTTGATCAGGTCAATTGCGTGTTGCTTATTATTCAAAACGATAATAAAACTGTTATCAAGTGCTTTTTCAATGATTTTTTTTCTCGGCAAATCAAAAATCTGCTTTTGAAGCTCTGCTTCAATTAGTGAAACGAGCATTTCATCTGACACAATGCAGATAACCTGGCTGTCGGGACCGTGTTCAGCCTGTGCAAGCATATCTGATGCTACCCAGGCCGCATTCGCAGTCCGATCAGCATATACCAGCAATTCACTTGGACCAGCAGGAAAGTCAATGGCTATTCCACGTTTTTGAACAAGTTGTTTCGCTACTGTTACAAATTGATTTCCGGGACCAAAAATTTTATACACGGCCGGAATTTCTTTTGTTCCAAATGCCATGGCTGCAATTGCCTGGACCCCACCTACTTTAAAAACCTGTGTTATACCTGCGATTTTTGCTGCATATAAAATAGCAGGGTGAATTGAGCCGTCTGGCGAAGGAGGCGTACATAGAACAATTTTTTTACAACCTGATATATTCGCCGGAATACCCAGCATTAACACTGTTGAAAAAAGTGGTGCGCTGCCACCAGGAATATATAATCCAACTTTTTCTATCGGCAGGTTTTTCCTCCAACAGACAATTCCGGGTGTTGTTTCAATTCTTTCTTCATTTCTTAACTGTGCCTGGTGAAACTTCCTGATATTTTCTGCAGCTACCTGGATTGCATTTGCAAGCTTTTCATCCACACCTGATAATGCGGTAGACCATTCTTCATCAGATACAGAGGCTGTTTTTAATTTAACCCCATCAAACTCTTTTGAAAATTTTTTGACGGCCTTATCACCTTTTTTGCGAACAGCATCAATGATTTTCTCAACTTTTTTTTCAATCTCTGCATGATCGGCTTCTGGTCTTTGAAGTTTTTCCCAGTTATAACGTGGTGGTTCAATCAGGATTTTCATTAGTTAACATTAAAATTATCTGACCATTTTTTCAATAGGTATTACAAGAATTCCTTCTGCACCGGCCTCTTTTAACTGCTGTATCTTATCCCAAAACTCATCTTCGTTTAAAACTGAATGAACAGAACTCCATCCTTCTTCAGCAAGTGGAAGAACAGTGGGACTTTTTATGCCTGGCAGCAAATTAAAAATTGCTGGTAATGAAGCATTCGGTGCATTCAATAACACATATTTATTGTTCCTTGCCTGCTGAACAGCTTGAATGCGAAACAACAACTGGTTTAGAATTTGCCCTGCTTCTTCATCCAGAGAAGTATCCTTGATCAAAACGGCCTGGCTTTCCAAAATGGTTTCTGCTTCATACAATCCATTCATGAATAATGTAGATCCACTGCTTACAAGGTCACAGGCTGCATCTGCAAGGCCAATACCAGGAGCAATCTCTACACTTCCACTGATTTCATGTATTTCCGCTTCAATATTATTTTTCTTCAAAAATTGTTGTAGCAGGAAAGGATAGCTTGTTGCAATTTTTTTCCCTCTCAATGATTTTATTCCCTGGTAATCGATGGATTTTGGAAGGGCTATCGAAAGCCTGCATTTACCAAAACCAAGTCTCTTTACAATCTCAACATCTTTGGACTTTTCCAACAACACATTTTCACCCACAATTCCAATATCAGCCACCCGGTCCTGTACATACTGGGGAATGTCATCATCCCGAAGAAAAAACACTTCAAGAGGAAAATTATCCGCTTCAGTCCGTAACCGGTCCTTCACATTACGCAGGTGAATTCCACAGTCTGACAATAACCTGACCGAGTCATCGTATAACCTACCTGATTTTTGTATTGCAATCCTTAATCGTCTTGTAATCATATTGGTTGAAAATAAAAAAGCCTACCTCGCGGTAAGCCATATTCAATGATGAGACAAATGTCACCAGGCCTACCTGAAAGGGTAAGAAAGATGGTGATGATTATGTCTGTTCAAATTCATGAGCAACAAATGTAAATGCTTATAGGGTGCTATTCAAAAAAAAATTACTTTTCAGTATCACAAAAGGCTATGAAATCGAAACTGCTATTGCCAATTATCATTTGCATTGCTGCCTGCAATTCATCTAAAAAATCAAACATCCCGGCTCCACCCCCCGTAACCCCGCAGCTTGTATGGAGTGATGAATTTAATTATACCGGGCTCCCCGATCCCACAAAGTGGAATTATGATGTGGGTGGACACGGATGGGGAAATAATGAATTGCAATTTTACACATCGAACAGAGCAGAAAATGCAAGAGTTGAAAATGGCAATCTGGTCATAACCGCCATTCGAGAACCCTGGCAGGGAAAAGAATATTCATCGGCTCGCCTGATATCGAAAGGCAAAGGTGACTGGCTTTATGGTAAGATAGAAGTGCGTGCAAAAATCCCACGCGGGCGGGGTTCATGGCCAGCGATCTGGATGCTTGCTTCCACCACACCTTTGCGCTGGCCAGATGATGGTGAAATTGATATCATGGAACATGTGGGATTTGACCAGGGGAGATTGCATGCATCGGTGCATACGAAAAAATATCATCATAGTATTGGCACACAGAAAACAGCCAATGTTATGCTTCCCACCATCTCTGATTCCTTTCACGTGTATGCAATGGAATGGACAGAAAATCACATCCGGGTTGGAGTAGATGGTAACTACTATTTTAATTTTGTTAATGAAGGCACAGGCAATGATGCCTGGCCATTTCACCGGCCATTTCACCTGTTGTTAAACATTGCAGTGGGTGGCAATTGGGGTGGACAACAAGGTATTGACACAACCATCTGGCCTGCCCAGATGTTAATCGATTATGTAAGAGTATATCAAAACAAATAATGTATGAGAAAAATTTTCCTTTCAGCCTGGTTATTGCTTGCATTGTTGGGCAATGCACAAACAGATCTTGGATATCAGCAACCATCAAAAAACATTTCAGACATAGTACTTGCACCACCCACTCCATCGGTGAGCATTGACAATAAAGGTGAGTTGATGCTGTTGAGTGAGCGAAGTGATTTTCCTGGCATTGAAGATTTGGCTGCACCTGAATTGAGAATTGCAGGATTAAGAATAAATCCAGACAATTTTGGTCCATCTCGTGCATCCTATATAACGGGATTTAAATTAAAGAACATTAAATCCGGGCAGGAATATTCAATCACTGGTCTGCCTTCGAAACTTAAAGCGGGAAATGTACAGTGGAATCCTGCACAAACACTTATTGCATTTACCAATACAGAAGAAGGAAAAATCTCCCTGTGGAAATTTGATATTAACGGACGAAAAGCACAATTGGTGACACAGGATGCGATCAATGCAACATTGGGTGCTCCATATTTTTGGGCAGACAATAATGTAATTATTTATAAAGCCGTTACGAAAGGTCTTGCACATTCACCAGCGCGCCCCAAAGCACCATCAGGTCCGATCGTACAGGAAAATCTTGGAAAAGCTGCTGCATCCAGAACTTACCAGGACCTCATTAAAAATTCTTATGATGAATCACTTTTTGAATTCTATGCAACATCACAAATGAAAACAAGTGATGGAAAAAATTTTGGAGAACCTGCTATTTATGGAGGGATCAATATTTCTCCAGATAAAAAATATTTGCTCGTTTATAAAATACGCAAACCATTTTCATACCTCGTACCAGCAGGCGGATTTCCTGAAACCATTGAAATACTTGATGCTACTACAGGAAATGTTGTAAAAAAACTTGGCGAGCATCCATCCATGGAAGGAGCGCCGATTGGTTTTGATGATGTTGTTAACTGGGAGCGTAATTATAACTGGAGAAATGATCAGCCAGCCACTCTTTATTATGTAAAAGCACTAGACAATGGATTGGGAAAATCAAAAGCAGAATTCCGGGATGCGGTCTACCAATTACCTGCTCCATTCACCAGTGAACCTGCGTTGTTGGCCAAAACAAAAATGAGATACAGGGGAATCGTTTGGGGTAATGACCAACTTGCCTTACTGAATGAGGGCATGAATGCAACAAGAAAAGTGAGAATGAATTTGCTGAATCCATCCACTGGTTCTGTTGATTCATTGTATGAAAGGAGAATTGACGACGCGTATGCAGACCTCGGATCACCCGTAACAATTAGGAATCAATTTAATCAGCAGGTATTATTTATAGCACCAGGAAATGAAATACTGATGCGATCTCAAGGTTCATCACCAGAAGGTGACATGCCCCTTCTGCAATCGTATAATTATAAAACAGGGAAAACAAAACAAATATGGAGAAGTCAGGCTCCTTATTATGAAACCATTGTATCGATCATTGATCCCGTAAAATTGCAGGTGATCACTTCCCGTGAAGGGGTAAATGAAACTCCTAATTATTATTTACGTGATCTGAAAAAAGGAAATGCAGTAGCTATCACAAATTTTGTTGATCCACAACCTGCCCTTCGCGAAG
>CAZCKF010000238.1:0-5810 GCA_964499155.1 uncultured Chitinophagaceae bacterium | reverse complement strand
GTTCATTTTTGCAGCTTCTCCAGTGAAAGCTGTGTAAGCGTTCAAATCATATTGGTATGATACAGGTTGCAATTGCATGATAAAATCAATTCCCGGAACATCAGAACGAATATCGGTTTTAAAACGATTATCACTGATGACGGACCAGTTTACGGGTCCGCCAATTTGCGTTACACCCGCAGCGCCAATTAAAATCTGGTTAGATGCAGTTGGTGTCACATTATATCCAATGCCGACATAATTTGTAAGCCCGCCTGTCGATGGACCAGCTTGTGACCCAAGTGTAGTTGCATAATTACCATTGTTCGTCCAACCCGCGAGGTATCCAATGTGTGTATTTTGAATTGCACCATTTTGGGCCTGTGCTGCCTGGTATCCTACGAAAGTGTGAAATGTACCAGATGCTTCAATCAAACCAGATTTTGCTCCAACTGAAACATTTCCACCACCAGTTGTATGCGCAGCAAGTGCACTTTCACCAATGGCCACATTATAATTTGCAGAGTTTGATGCACCCAAGCTTGAAAAACCAATTGCAACATTATAACTGCCAGAAGTAGATTGTCCCGCATATGTACCCAATGCAGCATTTCCTTCACCATTTGAACTATTAAGTAGTGCATAGGCTCCCACTGCCGTATTATTCAAACCTGTGCCTGAATACAATGCACTTGCACCAACTGCCGTATTTCGTGTCCCAAACGTGTTGGAGAAAAGAGTGTAGCTGCCCAACGAAACATTTTCCGATGCAGAAGTTGTATTGTGCATTGACCTGAATCCAATTGCCGTATTTCTCGTACCTGAAGTATTCAGGTAAAGTGTTTTCGATCCAACTGACGTATTCCCTTCCAGATCATTCACCTGGGAAAACATTGCAGAATCACCAATGGCTACCTGGAAGCTGGCCATTTGATTGTTGGCTAATGCCATACTTCCAATAGCAACATTTGATTTTCCCGTTGTATTATTTCCTGAAGCATTGTAACCAACAGCAGTGTTTGACCATCCGGTATTAATTCCACCCATTGCATTTACACCAACACCAGTATTCTGCATACCTGTGGAATTGTTGTGCAATGCATAAATTCCAACGCCAGTATTTCGTGATCCGGTAGTGGTGGCATATAAAGCACGATGCCCAACCCCTGTGTTGTCATTACCAGAAGTGTTATTAAAAAGGGCAGTTGAACCAATACCTGTATTCCCATTTCCATTATTGGAATAAAGAGATTCAATTCCAAGAGCTGTATTTCTGAATCCGTTTGTATTGCTGAAAAGTGATTTTGATCCCACAGCAGTATTTGTATACTCTATTGCAACACCCTGGTTATGCAATGCAGAATCACCCACAGCAACCATGTTACTCCCCACTGAATTATTTAATAATGCTTTTACGCCAATCGCAACATTGCTCATTCCTGTAGTATTTGATTGAAGCGCCTGGGGTCCAACCGCAGTATTCGCATTGCCTGATGTATTGCTCCAAAGTGATTGTGTTCCGAGTCCAACGTTCCAGTTGCCAGTTGTGCCTTGCAAGGAGCGGTAACCAACACCTGTATTATTTCCCCCAGTTTGATTGAACAAAAGAACATCAGCACCAAGTGCTGTATTGTTGCCGCCAGAAGTATTATTAGTAAGCGCAGAACTGCCAATGGCTGTATTATTATTACCACCGGTTGTGCTGAGTAAAGCATTCCAACCTACTCCGGTATTATCCTGGGCTGTTACGTTTCCATTCAACACTGCACGACCCAGTCCTGTATTTCGCAAACCGGTTGCACTATTCGACATTGTCAAATAACCCAACATTGTATTCATGGTTATGTTATTGATGTGTCCAGCAGTTTGACTGTTGACCCTGAATTGAAGCGGAACGTTATCATTCGTTCCAATAAAATTTGAAGTATTTGTTCCAGAATTTCCATCCAATCTCCATCCGGTATTTCCTGCAAGAATTGGTGTCCAATTGGGTAATCCGGGTGTGCCGCGATTCACCCAGAATTCATTTGTATTTGTATTATAAACCAACAAGCCTGTTGCCGGGGAAACAATGCCCGGCGAAATTTCCGCAGTTGTCATTCTCGGTATCAGCACGCCCTTAGTTGTACTTGTTACATCAAGGATCGAGGAAGAATTGGGCGTTGCACCGGTTGTGTTAATCGCAACCGCCTGTGAAAAAATTTGTTGAGAAGAAAAAACAATGCACAATGAAAGAATAATCTTTCTCATATCAGTTAGTTTGAGGGCGATAAGGTAGCAGGATTATTTTTTATACCGAACTTTTCACAGGCATATTTTTTTCTGACAATCCACGGTTTACAGTTTTTTTTGTACCTTCTCTTTCCCTCCCTTCTAAACTTGCCCTTTAAACTGCAGTAACAGATTTTTCAATTTTAAACTTCCATTTTTATGCTAGTCATCGCCCAGCATCGGATTTCAGATCCAGAAACATTCTGGAACAGAGCACAGGAATTAATTCCTGCACTGCCTGTCGACCTTAAAATTCATGCTATCTATCCATCACCGGATCAAAAAACATGCACTTGCTTATGGGAAGCACCGTCACCAGATGAAGTGCAGAATTATTTAGATGAAAATCTTGGACGTGTGAGTCAGAACTATTGCTATGAAGTAAATGAAGCAACTGCTGTGGGCTTGCCAAAAAGAAGTTTGGAAGCAACTGCTTTCTAAAAACAATTAAATGAAAAGCCGTTGTGTTGCAACGGCTTTTTTTTATTTGCTCAGGTACATGCTCCGGTCCTTATAAAGTTGCCTGAAGTATGGATCCCGTAAATCTTTAATAAACCTGATCGCTTCTCCCGTTGATTTCATTTCAGGACCAAGTTCTTTGTTAACTCCCGGGAATTTGTCAAAACTGAATACAGGTTCTTTGATCGCAAATCCTTTCAGCTTTTTTTCGAATTTAAAATCCTTTAATTTCTTTTCACCCAACATGATTTTTGTAGCGATGTTGAGATATGGTATCTGGTATGCCTTTGCAATAAATGGTGTGGTTCTAGATGCCCGTGGGTTTGCTTCGATTACATAAACTTTTCCTTCCTTGATTGCAAACTGTATGTTGATCAAACCTTTTATGTTGAGAGCGCGCGCGATCTTCTCGGCATAGAATTCCATCGTCGTTACTTCCAATGGAGTTAAATTAAATGCAGGAAGCACAGCATTACTGTCACCACTATGAATACCTGCAGGCTCAATGTGTTCCATTACTCCCATTACATGAAAATCATCACCATCAAAAATGGCATCGATTTCGGCCTCCTGGCAACGATCAAGAAAATGATCGATCAGGATCTTATTTTCAGGAATATGTTTTAATAAACTGACCACAGCTTTTTCAACTTCATCATCATTGATAACGATCCGCATTCTTTGTCCACCTAATACATAGCTGGGTCTAACCAATACAGGATAACCAACCTTGTGCGCTACTTCGATCGCCTGGTCCACCGTATATGCGGTTCCATATTCAGGATATGGAATGGAAAGTTCTTTCAGCATATCACTGAATCTTCCGCGATCCTCTGCAATGTCCATGCTGTCGAAAGAAGTACCCATGATCGGGATACCGCGCTCGTGTAATTTTTTTGCCAGCTTCAATGCTGTCTGCCCGCCAAGTTGAACAATCACACCATCTGGTTTTTCATGCTCAACAATTTCCCAAAGGTGTTCCCAAAAAACAGGTTCGAAATAAAGTTTATCCGCAATGTCGAAATCTGTTGAAACAGTTTCAGGATTGCAATTCACCATGATTGATTCAAAACCGCAATCACGGATTGCAATCAAACCATGCACACAGCAATAATCAAATTCAATTCCCTGGCCGATCCTGTTCGGACCTGAACCGAGAACAATTATTTTCTTTTTATTTGAAACCTTGCTTTCATTTTCACCTTCTTCAAATGTTGAATAGAAATAAGGTGTTTTTGCTTCAAATTCTGCACTGCAAGTGTCCACCATTTTGAAAACACGGCGAATCCCTTTTTCTTTTCTCAGTTCATACACATCTTCATCTGTACCATCGCGCATGATCCTGCTGATCTGTTCATCACTGAAGCCATGTTTTTTTGCATCACGAAGCAAATGATCAGGAATTGTATCCAGCTTGTATTTGCTTAACTCTTTCTCAATGTCACAGAGTTTCTGTATTTCAAAAATGAACCACCTGTCAATTCCGGTTGCTTTTGCAATCGTATTTACACTCACCCCCATCATCAGCGCATCCTTGATCCTGAAAATGCGATCCCATTTCGGGGTTTTAATATGGTCAAGTACTTCATCTGCATGCATCAGGCTTTTACCATAATAACCAAGTCCAACAGCATTGTTTTCGAGGCTCTGACAGGCCTTTTGCACGGCTTCAGTAAAACTTCTTCCGATTGCCATTACCTCTCCCACACTTTTCATCTGCAATCCAAGTGTATCATTGGCACCTTTGAACTTGTCGAAATTCCACCTCGGGATCTTTACAATCACATAATCAAGTGCGGGTTCAAAATATGCTGAAGTATTTTTTGTGATCTGGTTTTCCAGTTCATCAAGTGTATAACCGATTGCAAGTTTCGCCGCAATTTTTGCAATGGGGTACCCGGTTGCTTTGGATGCAAGTGCCGATGAGCGGCTAACTCTCGGGTTTATTTCAATGGCAATTATTTCTTCTGTATCCGGATTAAGTGAAAACTGCACATTACAACCACCTGCGAAATTTCCAAGATCGCGCATCATCATGATTGCAGTATTGCGCATCAGTTGATAGGCAGTATCACTAAGTGTCATGGCTGGTGCCACCGTGATTGAATCACCCGTATGAATACCCATCGGGTCAAAATTTTCAACCGTGCAAATGATCACAACATTATCATTTGCGTCGCGCAACAATTCAAGTTCAAATTCTTTCCATCCGAGCACAGCTCTTTCAACAAGTACTTCATGTATGGGGGATGCTTTTAATCCGCGATTTAATGCTTCATCCAAATCGTCTTTGGAATGAACAAATCCACCACCAGTTCCACCGAGTGTAAAAGATGGGCGTATTACAAGAGGAAATCCAATTTGCTGTGCGAATTCTTTTCCTTCGAGATAGGAATTGGCTGTTTTTGCCGGTGCAACAGGAACACCAAGCTGGATCATCCACTGGCGGAACTTTTCCCGGTCCTCTGCTTTATCAATTGCTTTAATGTCAACACCAATCAATCTTACTTTGTAACGTTCCCAGATTCCAAGATCTTCAGCTTCTTTGGCAAGATTCAATGCTGTTTGTCCTCCCATGGTTGGAAGTACCGCATCAATTTTATTTTCTTCCAGGATTTGTTCTATGCTTTCTACGGTAAGAGGAAGCAGGTAAACTTTGTCAGCCATCATAGGATCGGTCATGATGGTTGCAGGATTGCTGTTGATGAGAATTACTTCGACTCCTTCTTCACGTAAACTTCGAGCTGCCTGGCTTCCGGCATAGTCAAACTCGCAGGCCTGGCCGATTACGATCGGTCCTGAACCAATGATCAATACAGATTTAATTGATTTGTCTTTCGGCATGAGGACGTATTGCGGGGAGGTTCGTCCGGGGATAAAAAACCGGGTCGTTTCACCCGGGTGGCAAAACTAAGGCAATTGAAAGTTTGCGAGGGAACTATTAACAAAAAAAAGAGCTGCACAGGGCAACTCTTTTTTTCTTTCACAGCTTGATATTACATCTGGCCGTGATTATAGCTATTGCTTCCCTGGGTAGTTTGTTTTTTACCAAACAGGTCTTTCACACCCTGAGGGACATTCTCGTCGAATAAACGTTTTCC
>CAZCKF010000237.1:1110-5849 GCA_964499155.1 uncultured Chitinophagaceae bacterium | reverse complement strand
ATATTGATACAACATTGTCCAATTATACAGATGCACTTTATAATAGTGACCGTTCACACTCGTTTGTAAGAGCAAGAATCAATAAAATGACAGTTCGTGCACACAAGGAAAGCTGGATTGCAGGTAAATCTGAAATCAGTATTCGTGCATGGCTATGGTATTGGAATGGAAATTGGGAAGGACAACCTAATGGAGTAGATACAGATTATTCTTCAGACAATTCAACTTTCGATTTTCGTGGAAAACTGATTCGTGAGTTTAAACGGAAAGAAGTAAATAATCAAACAGAAAAAACAATTAATTATAATCTTCAAAGCAACTGGTTGAATAATAATTTTTATACAAACCCTGTTTGTTTTGGTTATGTAATTTTTGAACGGGATAATTGGCCAACCGGGCTAAAAACTGAAGCATTACAAATCCCGTCATCACCTATACAGGATTATAGATTTTTCACCTTCCGGTCTGCCGATGGAAGTTATTCGATTGGAACAATCTATAATATGCCTATTATAATGGGTTTTGGACCTGCACCGTGGCAAGAAAATGGAAGATCAAACAATATGTTAGTTGACAAACCTGGTAGTATCAGGTTTAATGTACATGAATACTAATTTTCATTTAAGGGTGTTGGCATGCAACACCCTTTTATAATTTTATTTTGATAATAAGTTTAAAAACAAAAATGATTAAACATTTCCTTTGCTTGTTCTGCATTTTATTTTGCTCATTATTTATTAAGGGACAGGGATATAAAAATCAAATTCATTTGAAAACTGGATTTGGATTTCGTATCACTCCTGTTGATTTGAAATCTCCAGGTTACCTGCGCGATGAGTTGGTACCTGTTTATTTTGAAAGAGATAAACAACTTACAGCCACGGTTATTAATTACAGCGCAAGCTATTTTCTATCGAATAAATTTTCAATTTCCATTGGTGGCTCGGCAAGATATGATCATGTTTATTTTAAAGATGTTTCAACTGGTATAAAACATGAACACCGGGATCTTATTACAGATTTTCATTTTGCAATTAACAGACTTCTTCAGCTTTCAAAGAACCGGATTATTGTCTCTGCTGGCTATTCCTCGATGAATAATGGAACGAATTATGTTTATAGTGAAAGACTGATAATGATGCCATTCGATACGATATATCTTTTTAAAAATTCAAATTTCAATTTTAGTACAGTAGATCTTGGAATGGCATATCAATGGAAACGAATAAGTTTCGAACTTATAAATCGTGTAACTGTAAAACATAAGTTCAATCAGAGAGGCCCTTTGCTTTTGCCGGAAATTCGGCTTTCGTATTCATTCTCATTAAAAAATGAAAATTTGTAACCGAAAGAGCACTGATATTATTCAGGAAAGCTGTTTAATTAATATCATAGTTTCCCGAACCTCAGTTTTTAACTTGTCGAAATGCATTAGTGAATTAACATTCAATGGAATTAATTTACTTCCGATAGCAACCGCACATGCACCCGCATCAAACCAGGTTTTCAATTTAACTTTTTCAACTTCCACTCCCCCGCTAGGCATGAATAGAAGTCTTGGGAAAATTTCCAGCAGGGCTTTTATGTAAGATGGGCCAGTCACGTTAGCCGGAAATATTTTTACAATCTTCGCTCCTGCGTTTTCAGCTCTTGCGATCTCCGTTGGTGTCATGCATCCAGGTATCCAAAGTAATTTATTCTTTGTAGCCATCTCTCCTACTTCTTCATTGATCGTTGGTGCAACAATAAATTCAGATCCGAGGTCAATGAATTGTTTTGCTTCTTTTTTTGTTTTAATGGTCCCGATACCAAGGACCAGGTCTTGCATATTTTTATCTGCATGTTTTCGCAATGCGCGAAAAATTTCTGCAGCATTTTCACCGCGATTGGTAAACTCCACCACACGAATGCCTGCATCATATAAAACCTGGAGAATAGAAATGCTGTGCTGACTGTTGTCGTTATAATACAGCGGCAGCATTTTTTGTTGCAATAGCAGGTCGAGTGTTTTTTCCTTTTTACTCATTTATTTATAAGATCTCCTGATTTCTTCCACGGTTGATGTTGTTGAATCGCCTTTAATGAATAATTTATTGAAAGCTGCTGCTGCTGCGAAATCAACCTTTTCCTGTGCATTCATTTGTTTATGATCGCCATAGATCAAAGCAGCCATGAATGTATCGCCGCTCCCCACCTTTTCACTTATCTGTTTTGAATGATGCTCTGCAGAAACATGAAAACCATTGTTGTTCATCAAAGTTGCATAATACCGCGCACCGGAAGATTCGTCAAATCGAAAAGTGTTAGCCACCTGCCTGCATTTCTCATACTTGCTAAAAATTATGCGTGAAGTTTCCTCGGCCTGCCCTAGCATGGATTGCTTATCCTTTAAATCATTGTTGATTGAAATGCCGAGCATTTTTTCTGCTGCCCAGATGTTACCCATAATTACATCGCAATAAGATGCAAGTTCAGGAACTACCTCATGTGGTTGTTTGTTGTATTGCCATAACCTCGGACGGTAATTCAAATCCATGGATATAGTGATCCCCATTGATGATGCTGCTTGTAGTGCTTCTGCATTCACGCGAGCAACATTTTCATTTATTGCCGGGTTGATCGCGCTGAAATGAAACCAGTTTACATCCTGTAAAACGGAAGGCCAGTCAATTTGTCCTGGTTGAATTGCAGAAAAAGAAGAATGTTCGCGGTCATAAATCACTTCATTCTTTTGTCCTGTGGTTTGCAATAAAAAGTAATTGCCAATACGATTTCCTGAGAAAAACACCGGTGAAGTATCAATGTTCTTTTCTTTCAAACGTGAAATAATTTCCCTGCTGATATGATTATCAGGAAGCGAGGTGCAAAATTTCACGTGCAGTCCCCAGGTAGCCAATGCAGTTGCCACATTCAACTCTGCGCCACCAAAATAGACCGGCATCGATGACTGCCTGATCCATTCCCCATTTAATTGCGGAGAAAGGCGGAGGAGTAGTTCACCGAAGCAGAAGACCATAAGCAAATAACACGAATTAAGGCGAATAATTACACGGATTAAGACAGATTACACAGATTATCGGCTGAATACAGAAAATGCTTACACATATTTGAATATTTGAAAATTTGTCTGATCGAAAACTCATGAATTTCTCAGAAATAACAAATTCTCGAAAATATTTTTTAAGTAGCTGGCCGCCATCCTCGTCGAAACCAGTAGTAAGCTACTCACGACTCACCACTCACTACTCACTACTCTCTACTCACCACTCACCACTCACCGCCCTCTCCGTATTTTTATTCCATGAAAATCGCTACCTAAAACGTCAATGGCATAAACGGTCGTCTTCCGGTTCTTCTCCGCTGGCTAAAAGAATCGAAACCAGATGTCGTTTGTCTCCAGGAATTGAAAGCACCCGAATTAAAATTTCCATTGGAAGCAATCAATGATGCGGGATATGAAGCAATATGGCATGGACAAAAAAGCTGGAATGGCGTTGCGATACTTTCACGGGTGGGAACGCCAAAAGAAATTCGTCGTGCGCTCCCTGGTGATCCCGAGGATGAGCATAGCAGATATATTGAAGCCATTGTAAATGACATTATCATTGGTTGTCTTTATTTACCCAATGGCAATCCTGCACCCGGACCCAAATTCGATTACAAACTCAAATGGTTTCAGCGACTGACAAAACACGGAGCAGAATTATTAATCGCAAAAGTTCCGACAATTCTTTGTGGTGATTTTAATGTAATGCCCACCGAACTCGATGTGTACAAACCTGAACGATGGGTGGATGATGCATTGTTTCGTCCGGAAGTACGTGATGCATTCAAAAATTTGGTCATGCAGGGATGGACAGATGCGATCCGAAAACTTTATCCAAAAGAAGTGATCTATACGTTTTGGGATTATTTCAGGAATGCGTACTCGCGCAATGCTGGGCTAAGGATCGATCATTTTTTGTTAAGTCCGCAGCTGAAGAAACATTTGAAAGCTGCGGGAGTGGATAAGGAAGTGCGGGGATGGGAGAAGACGAGTGATCATGCGCCGGTCTGGATAGAGATTGTTGACACGAATTAGGACGAATGACACGACGGGGATTACACTGATTAAAACGGATTTCACGGATACATTCGTGAGAGTTGATTTTTTTCCTACTATATCGACTATCTATCTTAATAAGCGTAGCCCTCTTTCTCTTTCTGTTTCTCTTTCTCTTCCTCTTGCTTCGATTATGCTTCAACCCCATCACTTATCAAATCGACTGGCACGACTGTCAATGTGATATTGTAATCGCTTTTTCAGGATAATAGTTTCAGGATGTCAAACATTCAATAACACCTAAACTTACGATCATGAAAAAGCAATTATTTGTAACTGCAGTATTTATTTCCATTTTATCTTTTTCATCCTGCAGAAAAGATGCTGATGTTTCAAATCCACCTCAATCCCAGAGAATTAATATGACGAGTCTCTGGCTGGACCTAAGTATGTCAGTGCAATCAAACAGCAATCAATCGTGGATGCAGGGTACTTATGCAATTCCCAATGTGCCGAGGTATAATGAAAATGTTCATTACAAATTTGGATTTGTTCGTTCGCAGGGAAGGGATGGATATGTTTATCGCGCAATGCCGATGACCCACCCCACCCTTGAAGGAAATTTCCAATTCAGTTATGTACTCGAACCGACTGCATTTATTGTTCGCATAGTGAATGCCAACGACCCACTCCGGGC
>CAZCKF010000237.1:0-1100 GCA_964499155.1 uncultured Chitinophagaceae bacterium | reverse complement strand
ACAGTTAATAGAAAAATACAATTACAGGTATGTTATTGTTTCTGATACACTTTTCACAAAGCATAACATTGACTGGACAAATTATGAGGCTGTAAAAGCAGCTTTAGCTCCAGCCATTCCATTTCCGGAATAAGTTAAACAGCGATAGCCCTGACAAGTATAGTTAGGGTTATTGAACCTGCCGGTCTTACGAAAGGCCGGCTTTTTTTATACTATAATATCATGGATGGCGTCCAGGAAATCCTTTCTCTTTCGCTGAGAAACTTCCAGGTGTTTGTTGTTTTCCATTACAACGTATCCTCCATCATGGCGTTGAAACTCTTTCACACGGTTTAGATTGATTAGGCTGGAATGGTGAATGCGCAGGAATTTATAAGGATGGAGCTGGGATTCAAATTCACCCAATGATTTTGAAGCCACTAACTTTTTTCCATCAGCCAGGAAGACATTTGTATAAGCTCCATTAGCTTCGCAGTACAGGATTTCATGCACATTGATGAACAGTATTTTATCTGCAGTGCCAATGCCAATACGTCCATCCTGTCCATGCATATTTGATTGAAGAACTTTTTCCAGGTGTTCCAATTGTTTTGCTATTGAGCTTGAATTTGATCGGTTCTCAGTTTTAATCTTTTCGATAACACGCTTCATATCCTCTGTTCCGACTGGTTTTAGTAAATAATCAATTGCACTCACTTTGAAAGCTTCGATGGCAAAAGCATCATAGGCTGTAACAAATACTACCTTAGCCTGTAAATCCGGAATGCTTCGCACAAGGTCAATCCCTGTCATTCCAGGCATTTCTATATCAAGAAATAATAAGTCGGGTTTGAGGCTTTGAATAATAGCTAATCCCTCAACAGGTGATGTAGAGGAAGCAATAACGTCCACTTCGCCTGAGCACTTTTTCTGCAACAACAATTTCAGGCTGTTCAGGGAAGCCTGTTCATCATCGATAATGATGGCTTTTATCATAAGCAAAGAATGCTGTAGAAATTTTTTTGTATTCGGGGACTATGATTTCAACTTTTGTACCTACATCCAATCCCTTGTTATGCAGATCAGATATTTCAACTATAATGTCTTCTCCATACTCGGTG
>CAZCKF010000236.1:0-5853 GCA_964499155.1 uncultured Chitinophagaceae bacterium | reverse complement strand
CTATGAAATTGAGTTTTGTTTTGAATGCTGCAGGATTCACACCAAATAATATCGACACAAAATGCATCATCAATTTTGAAAATGGATCGATCACTGAAAGTCGCCTGGAGGTTTCGGCAAATGTTCCGGGTATTGATGCAGCAAAATTCAGCCAGGCTGCAGAAGAAGCGAAGGCGAATTGCCCGATCAGTAAATTATTGAATACATCAATTGTGATGGATGCCAAACTTGCATAAAAGGTTTCATTACGAATTTTAAAAATAAAAGCACGATAGCCGTGCTTTTATTTTTAATCAACTCCAAATGTATAAGCGGTCATTTTTCCGCCCTGTGATTGGGCCATATTAATAAATGCATATTCACCTTTTTCAAGTTTTTCTGCAACAACAATCTCATAAGCACCGCTCTTCGTTTTCTTGAATTTCAAATCGATTGTATTGTCACTGCCGCCCATGCCATAATTCGACATTGGGGCTTCGCGTTTGTTTTTCTTTGCATCCAGTTTGTAAAGCGTTATTGTGGAAGAAGGATCACTCATCATCATATTATTACCAACACTCACCATGAAAGAAAGGGTGCCATTTGGAATTCGGGTTGAAGACTGAGCCCCTTCAAAAGTATAAGCGGGCATACCTCCTCCAACAAGTTTGATCTTTGCTTTCATTTCCGCTGTAGATTTTTCAAGCTCAAATAATTTTTGCTGGTTCTTATCATAATGGTAAACCTGGTTAATGTATTCTGGTTCAGGAATTGAATCAGTTGAATTGCTGGCAAAAACTGGTAAGCATGCCCATAATGCCGCAAGCTTTATGATGTATTTCATGTTTTAAAATTTAAATCTGTATCCTGCGAATAATTGTACTACGTTGTTTTTGGCATCCACACTCATGCCGCTTCCTGAGGCTACTGATTTATACAGATCTCCAATGCCGAGGTTATAACGTCCGCCAATAATAATTCCTGCAAAAGGATAAAGTTCCACCACACCAGAAGCAGCATATGTAAAACGGTTATACATATTCATCATTGATGAATAAGGATTGTTTGCATCATTCGTGCTGCTGTCATTTTTTGCATTTAATAAATAACCAGTTTGCATCCCCACCTGGATTTGTGCATACTTCGTGATACGTACGCCGAACATTTGCCCCATCATGATATAATTCAGATCAACAGTGCCGGTATTGGTATTATCCTGATAATTGTACCCTTGTTTGGAAAAAGTAAACTCCGTTCTGCGCGTAATTATTTTTCCCATGCCACTTGAAAAAAATCCACTTACCATAAAACCAGTTCTGTTGCTTCCTTTGAATGAAGAAGTGCCGGAAATATTCGCGAAGTTTATTCCCCCTTTAAATCCAATATCACTGGATTTGCCACTTGATTTGCCATTGTCCTTCTGACCGTATCCAAGTATTGGTAACACAGCCATCATGATTAATAATTTTCTCATAAATAGTTTTTGGAAAGGTAGGCGTGCAACAGGTGGAGAAACAATAGTCCAAAAGTACCAGTTCAGCTTTTCGACTTTTGGTGTTTGGCTTTAAAAAGAGATGAATGCAAAAAAGTACACTACTACTTAAGGGTAATAACTATAGCAATCAGGTATTTTGTTTATTGTAAATCTTGTTCAATGCTTCCGTGCGATTGCTAACATGAAGTTTCTGGTAAATATTGTGGATGTGTTTTTTAATAGTACTTACCGTTACATTTTGTTTGTCTGCGATTTCCTTGTATAAATGACCCTTGGCGAGTAATTCAAGCACTTCGTGTTCTTTGGTGGTCAAAACGTTGTCGTGTTCAATCCGCGTATTGGTTTTTTGTATGGATTGAATCACTTTACGTGCAATCTGTGTACTCATCGGGGAGCCGCCTTCGTGCAATTCTATGATCGATTCAACGATCTTAACCAATGGAGTTTTTTTAAGAAGATAACCACTTGCACCTGCTGATAATGCATCAAATACTTTTTCATCGTCTTCATAGATGGTAAACATCATAAACTGCGTATTCGGCAAATGTTCTTTTACTTTTAAAATGCATTCAATACCCGACATACCTGGAAGGTTGATATCCATGATAACGATCTCAGGTTGCCATGCAGGTAATTCTTCCGCAGCTTTTTCGGCGGTGGAATAAGCAGCCAGTACTTCAAAGCGCTGATCCAATGCAAGCAGGCTTACAATACCATCTCTCACATCTTTCAGATCCTCAACTATACAAACTTTTATGCGGTGCATAATTCAATATAATATGTTTTGAGCCGAATTGGTATGGAACTAAAGTTATTTCCCATCATACCTTCAATTCATTTTTTAAGGGTATAGTAAACTCGATTGTCACGCCAACACCATTCTGGATGATCAATTGCCCTCCCAGGTTATTGATTCTCTTCCTGATATTGATCAATCCATTACCATCAGTGTTTTGTTCCCGGCTAAATCCTCTACCATTATCCTGAATGCTTGTATACAGGTTTTGATCCCCCGTTTTAAAATTAATTTTTACACCGGTTGCCTGCGCATGTTTTACGACATTATGAAGACTTTCCTTGATTATCAGGAATACGTTCCTTCGAATTTCTCCGCTTACGTACATTTCATTGATATTGTCTGGCAGATACACTGTACATGCCAGGTTGTTTTCTTCGCAATACTCTACCGCATAAGAACGCGTATAAAATAAAAGATCTTCCAGGGTATCATTTTTTTCATTCATTGCCCAGATGATCTCGTTCATTTTCTGCACCAGGTCATTTGAATTTGTAACTATTCTGTCGGCATCGGCTGAGGTAACATCGGACGTACTGCTTCTTTTGAGTTTTTCACTTAGAAATTTAATAGATGACAGGCCAGCTCCCAAATCATCATGCATATCGGTTGCGATCCTTGCTCTTTCTTTTTGGATCGCCTGTTGTTTTTCTAGACGATTTCTCTGCATGGTCAACTTCCTGTTCACATACACTTTTACAATTATTGCAACTATTATAAGAGTGAGGAGAATAAAAATGCCCCGAAAGAACCAGGTTTGCCACCAGGGAGGATTGATGGAAAATGCAAATTCTGTTTCACTATCGGGATAAATACCGTTCAGGAAACTTGCTTTCACCCTCAACCTGTAATTTCCGGGCTGAAGGTTTGCAAATGAAATTTCCGGGTTGCTGACGGGAGTGCTCCATTGTTTTCTTTCGCTCCCTTCCAGCAGGTAACTGAACCTGGTCTGGTTTTCATCAATAAAGGTGGGAGCTGCTACCTGGAAAATAAAATCATTCTGCTTATGAGTAACAGTCAGATTATTCTCAAAATAAATTGGTTCATTTCCTGCGCGGATTTCTGTGAAGAAAATTTTTGCATTATAAATTATTTTCTTTTTTACTGCAGGATATATATTCATTACACCTCCAAGCGTTGCCGCCCAATGAATGCCACTTTGATTTGTATTTATTTTTAGAACATGCTGATAGATATTATTTGATCCTGTTGTTTTTTCAACCCATAACTTGTCGTTTTCCAATTGCACTTTATCAAGACCTACTGGAGAACAAACCCATATATTATTTTGTTTATCCGCATGGAGATAGGAAATGAAATTATCTGACAACCCATGGCGTGTGGTAAACTGTCGTTGTGAAGTAATATTGTGCTGATCATCAAGTGTAAAACAAAACAATCCATGGTCGCGGCTTCCTACCCACAATCTGCCAGAGCTATCTAAGGTTATTGATCGGGGACTTAAACGTGGCAATTCATTTTTGTAGTGTTTTATTAGAGTGAAATACTTTGCAGTATCCTCCGGATTAATTTTAAAAAGGAAAATTTCATTAGCTCTTGTCGCTACCCAGAGATAATTGTTTTTTGTAATTACAACCTGGTCAGCAATATACCCGATTGGGTACGAAGAAAGCTTTCCATCACGAAATACAACATTGACAAAATCATTTACAAATATGGGGTTGTCATTGTTATCTGAAATCAGGAAACCTATTGAATGTAAATTTTCCTGGTAACTAAATATTGGCTCAGCCTTGATGCGGTTGCCTTTTTTGGGTATTGTAAATTCATAAATACTTTTGTCAACTGAATAAAAGTGCCTGTTTTTTCCGGATGCAATTTTAGATGCTGTCAGGCCAGTGGGTATGAAAAATTCCTTTGATTGCCTGTTGTGTTCTACAACAATTTTTTTCTGATTTCCATCAATAAAAAAAATTGAGTCCGTGTTTTGATTGGTACTGAGATCACGTACATTAAATCCGGCGCGTTCAGGATATAAGGCAAGACCTTTTTCCGAAAGTTTACTGATTCCTTTATGGGCGTTCCCAAACCACAGGATATTTTCATGATCCTGGAAGATAACTGTATGGTCGTTTGCCGCCAGGCCATTATTGGTAGTAAACCATTTTTTTTCACCGTGTCGATCAATTCGGAGAATACCCTGATACGTCAGAATCCATAAATTTTCATCACGGTCGAAATACAATGTCTGGGTGAATATGGGCCCTACATCATATTTGGCAGGTGCGCTGTGCAACCGGATTTCACCATTCTTCAATGCCTGTTTGTCGATTGATTTTATTCCTGGATTTGTTGAAACCAGAATGTTATTATCGGGAGATTTAATTACGCAAAAAATATCGGGAGGCCTTTTGTGTGCAATTAATTTTTGAGTTTCCAGATTGTAAACTAGAAGATGGAGGCTTGCCGGGAATTTTTGCAGCGTAAACTCTGTGAGTAAAAAAATGTTTTTATCATTTTCAAATCCATCAATAAAGTAATTATTTGCTTCTGTTCCATCAGAAAGTCGAAGATTCAAACGATTAAACTTATTGTCCTTGAATTTAAAAAGCCCATCATCTGCCAGCGCATAATAATAACCATCACTGCATTTGATCATTTTGTTTACAACCGGGTAAAAATTATCGGCAGTTACAAGATCTTTTAATTTTCCACCCACCAGGCAGTATATCGCAGTGCTATTGGTAATAACCCAAATTGAATCATCACCCATTTCCACAACATCATTGATCAGGTTTGCTTTCAAACCATTGTCTGTTGTATAATTCACGAAACGTGAACCATCATAAACACTTAGTCCACCAAATGTCATGAAATACATTCTTCCCCTGCTGTCCTGGAAAATGTTTTTAATACGGCTGTTTACCAGGCCATCTTTCGGAGTGTAATGAACGAATGGATAAAGTTGTGCATTGATGTTTAGACCAGCGCATAATAAAACAAACAATAAACAGGCATGTCTGGCACGATGCATAATTAAATTTAGCCTATTCAATTAGCTTTTCATAATGAAACACAATCAGCAGGACTGCATAAAGGATTGAACTAATCCCTGGATTTTTTCAACTGCTGAATTTCTGCCTTTAGTTCATTGATGGTTTTCTGTTGTTCTTTAATGGCCTCAATCAGGTGAGGAATAAATCCAATATAATTGACAGACAATTTTCCATCTGCATCTTCGGATACCAATTCTGGAAATACCTCTTTTACCTGTTGTGCAATCAAACCAGTTTGCAATGATTCTGTATCACTTTCTTTTACATTCCATTTATAATGATAACCATTTAGCAGATGCATCTTTGTCAAACTGTTTTGAATACGTGTTATGTCTTTTTTTAATCTCGCATCAGAACTTTGTGTCAGTGTTCCCTGCAAGGTTGCATTTCCATTACTCAATATTCTCATACGCGTAATATTGCCATTAGTTCGAAACTCAAGACCGTTTGGAGTCGCAGTGTTGTTATAAATTATTCCGCCATGCGCTGAATTGGTTGGTTTCGCAAATAAAATACCTGTCTCATTTAAATCCGGGGCAAGTACTGTTACATAAATATGAGTCAGA
>CAZCKF010000235.1:0-5855 GCA_964499155.1 uncultured Chitinophagaceae bacterium | reverse complement strand
CGTCCTTTGCATCGTCGCCTGTGCCATTATTGCGCAAAATCAGGGCCTGGATCATGTTGTAATTATCCCTGTAGATCGTTTCTACAGCCCTTTTGTCATTCCTGGCCAGTCCCTGAAGCAGCGCCTGTTCGTTATGCTCAGCTTTCAATCTCTGTTTTTTAATACACCTAATTAAAAATAGTAACCCGCTATCGTGGAAAAAAATTTATTAAAACGGGAGGTTACCTTTTAAACTTTTGGGTATAAACCTCAAATCATTTAGAAATCAAATCATTCAAATCATGAAAAAACTCCTGGCAATTTTCGCTGTAGCGGCTTTGATCAGTTGCAACGACTCGGCAGATGGCGATAACAAAAACGGTGATTCTGCTGCAAACAAGATCGATTCTTCTTACGACAGCAAGATCGATTCAGTACAGAATCGCGCAGATTCAATTATCGACAAGCTTGATTCAACTAAAGATGCGAAAGTGGACAATGTTCGCGGAAAGTTGGACTCAGCAGATAAGAAATAAACATTCGTCTCCTTTCAACTTAAAAAAAATATAATTCATGAAAAAGTTTTTGGTTGTTCTTTTCGCTGCAGCAGCACTTACTGCTTGCAACAACAGCGGTGATACTGATAAAACAGGTGAAGACACAATAAAGCCTGATTCTCCAGCGACAACTTTGACGCCTGGTGATTCAACTAATCTGGATTCTCTGAATCGCGCTGATTCTACCCGTATGGCAGATTCATTGAGAAAGTAAGATTTTCAAATGGCAAGCAATCGTTAGAGGCTATTCTGATCTCAGAGTAGCCTCACTTATTAGTTGGAGGTTGGAATGGTTGGAATGGTTGGAGGTTGCTTAAACTTGAGAGGGGTTTATTAAAAGGTTAGAAGTTAGAGGTTCTTTAGATCGAATAGTGTTTAAAAGATGAAACTGTTTTTATCAGAAGATTTTCCTAAGAAGCGCTAGAGGATTAAGGCTTGAAGCTTTTATTGAAACCTGACGCCTGATGCCTGAAGCTTTTTTAATATATTTACAATAATGAAACATTTCAACACCTATTACGGCTTTTATTATGCTTATCAGAATGTAAGCCGGGTGTGATATGTAATTATGTAACGTATTAAGGTCCCCCGGTTTTGATCGGGGGACTTTTGTTTTAAAAATGGGTTATGACAACTGGAATTATTGGAACCGGTATGATGGGCGGCTCATTTGCCTGGTTATTGAAACGCCTGCATCCAGGTATGAAGATCATTGGGTATGATGCGAAACCAGAGCATGCTGAAACAGGAGTTTCGGTAGGGTTTCTGGATGCTGCAGTTTCTATGGATGATCTTGTAAAACAATCCGACATCATTCTTATAACAATACCGGTAAATGAAATATCAGGATTGATCGTCGGTATTCTGGACCAGGTCAATTCAACGCAGGTAGTAATGGATATTGGTTCCACAAAAACCGAAATAATGAAGGCGGTCGCCAACCATGCGAAACGCGGAAGATTTGTTGCCACACACCCGATGTGGGGAACTGAATACAGCGGGCCTGCAAATGCCGTAAAGAATGCATTTACGGGCCGGGTTGCTGTGATTTGTGATGCGGAAAAATCTGATGCTGATGCGCTCGAAAGAGTGGAATCCATCTATAAAAGTGTGCCCATGGAGATTGTATACATGGACGCATTGAGCCATGATCTGCATGCTGCCTATGTAAGTCATATCAGTCATATAGCCTCATATGCACTGGCCCTGACTGTTCTGGAAAAAGAAAAAGAGGAGGATAAGATATTCCAGCTCGCGGGAGGTGGTTTTGAGAGTACGGTCAGGCTTGCGAAAAGCAATCCGGCAATGTGGGTACCGATCTTTATTCAAAACCGTGAAAACGTGCTGGATGTGCTCAATGAGCACATTGCACAGCTCAGGAAATTCAAGAGTTGCCTCGAGAAGGAAAACTTCGAATACTTGCGCGAACTGATCGAAAGAGCGAATTCAATTAAACGTATAATCAAGTGATTTTTACGCTGAATAGAGACAGTGTAGAAGTACCTTTGCCAAAATTTTTTTATAATGACTTTTCACGAACTCGGATTAGATAAGAGACTGGTGCAGGCCACTGATGCATTGGGCTTTAAAGAAGCCACTGCCATTCAGGAAAAAGCTATACCGGTCTTGCTTGCAGGAACGAAGGATATGGTGGGATTGGCGCAGACTGGAACAGGAAAAACTGCTGCATTCGGATTACCGCTCCTGCAGCTTGTTGACGTAAAACATAAACATCCGCAGGCACTTGTAATTTGCCCAACACGCGAACTCTGCATTCAAATAGTAAATGATATTGACCAGTTTAAAAAACATATTCCAGGAATGCAGGTATTGGCCGTGTATGGCGGAGCTTCAATCAGTACACAGGTTAGAGAATTAAAACGTGGTGTTCAAATAGTAGTAGCTACACCAGGAAGACTGATAGATCTTATTGAAAGGAAAGCTATTCATCTTGCTGAAATTGAATACGTGGTTTTGGACGAAGCAGATGAAATGCTGAACATGGGATTTGCAGATGATATTGAATTCATTTTACAAAACACGCCAAACCGCGAAAGCACCTGGTTATTCAGTGCTACAATGCCACCCGAGATCAGGAAGGTGAGCAAAAAATATATGAAATCTCCGGTGGAGATCACTGTTGGTAAAATGAACACAGCCAACAAAAGTGTCGACCACCAATATTATGTTACTTCTTCTCATACACGGTATGAGGCTTTGAAAAGGTTAATCGATTTTCATCCAGGGATCTATGGAATCATTTTCACCCGTACAAAGGCAGATGCGCAAAACATTGCAGAGAAACTGACGCGTGAAGGATATGATATCGATGCATTGCATGGAGATCTCACTCAGGGACAGCGCGATAAAGTAATGGGCGATTTCCGTGAAAAAACTTTACAGCTTTTGATTGCAACAGATGTTGCTGCACGGGGTATTGATGTTCAGGGTATCAGTCATGTCATCAATTACGAATTACCAGATGATATTGAAGTATATACTCACCGCAGTGGAAGAACAGGTCGTGCTGGGAAGACCGGTGTATGTATGTCGATCGTGCATTCAAGAGAAATTGGAAGGATCAAACAAACCGAAAGACTTGTACAGGTCCCATTTCATAAACTTGAAATTCCTTCTGGTAAGGATGTGTGCAGGAAACAGTTTTTTCATTTTATGGACAAATTGCTGCAGGCAGACATCAGTCACGGAGATTATGAAACCTATGTACCGATGCTGGAGGAAAAGTTTTCTTCCATGAGCAAACAGGAAGTTTTAAAGCGTGTAGCTGCACTGGAGTTTGACAGGTTTCTTCGGTATTACGAAAATGCAGAAGACCTGAATCCAAGACCGGATTCAAGAAAAGAACCGAGGACAAGGCATGAAGTAACGCGTGATACACGCGGCAGAAAATTCGGCGGGGACAATGGAAACTTTAGAAAATTGTTTGTAAACCTCGGCACCAAGGATGGATTCTATAAAGCTTCATTCCTGCAATTCATACTTGACATGAGTGATTTGAATAAAGATGTACTTGGCAGAATTGATATGAAAGAAATGAACAGTTGGATTGAGATCGACAGTACTGCTGCACCACAAATGATAAAATCTATTGACGGAAAAAAATTCAAGGGGCGGAGAATTCGCATGAATGAAGCGAACAGCCGGTAATTAAAATGAAAGCAGAAGAGCAAATAGCAGAATCCACAGCGCAAACATGGAATAAAAGACCGTTAATTATTTCAGGTCCCTGCAGTGCTGAAACAGAGTCGCAGGTAATAGAAACAGCAACAAGACTTGCACAAACTGGAAAGATTGATGTCTTACGTGCGGGCATCTGGAAACCACGTACTCGTCCGGGAAGTTTTGAAGGCGTTGGTGTGAAAGGTCTACCCTGGTTACTCAATGCAAAAAAGATGACCGGACTTCCGGTAACAGTGGAAGTTGCAACGGGAAAACAGGTTGAAGATGCATTGAATTTTGAAGTCGATATTTTATGGATCGGCGCAAGAACAACAGTTAATCCATTCAGCGTACAGGAAGTGGCAGATGCACTTCGTGGGGTTAAGGTGCCGGTGTTAATTAAAAACCCCATCAATCCCGATCTCGAATTATGGACAGGTGCACTCGAACGCGTATTAAAAGCAGGCGTTGCACAAACAGGGTTGATCCATCGTGGGTTTAGTTCTTATGGAAATACGGAATACAGAAATGCTCCGATGTGGCATCTTGCCATTGAAATGAAACGCAGGTATCCAGACCTGATGATGATCTGTGATCCTTCTCACATTTGTGGCCGTAGAGATATCTTACTTGATGTGTCGCAAAAAGCAATTGATCTTGACTATGATGGATTGATGATCGAAAGTCACATCGATCCTGACAAAGCATGGAGCGATGCAAAACAACAGGTAACTCCTGAGGTACTTGCAGAATTACTTGGTCAGCTTGTATGGAGGCATGAAACAACAAGTGAAAAGGAATTCATCACTGCCCTGGAAAAACTGCGTGAACAGATCAACCAGATCGATGATGAGCTGATGCAATTGATGGGACAACGTATGCGCATTGCGGATAAGATTGGCGAATACAAAAAGAACAACAGCATTACGATTTTACAAACGAACAGGTGGAATGAGATCCTCGAACGCGCCTTCGCAAAAGGAGAAAAGCTCGGACTCAGCAGGGAATTTATTACCAAGTATTTTGATGCGGTGCATATGGAGAGCATAGCTCACCAGAACAAAATCATGAATTCTTAAATTCGGAGCTGTCCTAAATACGCGTGTAAAGTGAATAGTGAAAAGTGAACTTAATTTCGAGAGAGGTTTATAATGTTGGAATAGTGAATAGTGAATAGAGAATAGTGAATGCCGTACTACAGGTATCGAAATTAAAAATGATTCGAAATTTGTAAATTTTACTATCTGTAGGAGAATCGGGAAATTCGAAAATCTTAAATCCAATCAAAAATCAAAAACCCCGTCCGACTGGAGTCATCCGGGCGGGCAAAAATCAAAAATTCTCTCACTTGCGTCAAATCAACATCTCCTTCTCCCGCGGTTCCACTGCCTTCTGCTTCGATGCATCATTTCGCGATTTGTTGTTGTTTGCTGATAAAAAAAATGGCGTCATCATCACTGATGAAAATGTTTTTAAAAGTCACCAGAAAAAATTCAAGGGCTGGAATACAATTGTACTGAAACCCGGTGAGCAGTATAAGGTGCAGGCAACAGTTGATTCAATTATTCGCCAGTTGATTGCATTAAAAGCTGATCGTACTACGAAACTGATTGGCGTTGGTGGTGGTGTTGTGACAGACATTACAGGATATGTGGCCAGCATATTCATGCGGGGAATCCAATTTGGTTTTGTACCAACATCTTTGCTCGCCATGGTTGATGCATCAATTGGTGGCAAGAACGGTATTGATGTTGACGAGTACAAGAACCTGGTCGGTTCAATTTCTCAACCATCATTTCTCATTTTTGATTGTACATTTCTTTCATCATTGCCTGAGAAAGAATGGAGGAATGGATTTGCTGAGATCATTAAACATGCTGCTGTGTTGGATAAAAGACTTTTCAATGAGCTGGAGGAGCATGATCTGCATTATTACAAAAAAAGAAAGTCGGCAGCTTCCGAACTTGTTGATACAAATGCAAAACTCAAAGCCCAGCTTGTAAAGAAAGACGAATTTGAGCACGACGGAAGAAGGCTGTTGAACTTCGGTCATACCCTCGGACATGCAATAGAAAAACAGTATGAGCTCGCACATGGAGAAGCTATATCGATTGGAATGAAATATGCGGCGTCATTTTC
>CAZCKF010000234.1:0-5875 GCA_964499155.1 uncultured Chitinophagaceae bacterium | reverse complement strand
AAACACCATCACGCAGGTAATAGTATAAAGGTTTTACACCAAAACGATCTCGGCTTAACCAAAGCTTTTTAGAAGGAACATGCCATGCACCGATGGCGAACATGCCATCAAGTCTTTCAAAAAATCCGGGACCGTAGGCTGCAAGTCCTTCTGTTATGACTTCGGTATCACTTGTTGAAATAAATTCATGACCTTTTGCCTGCAATTCAAGTTTTAATTCCTGGAAATTGTACACACAACCATTGAATACGATCACCCAATTCCCATCTTTCGATTTCATCGGTTGAGCACCACGCGGTGAAATATCAAGTATCGCTAACCTCCGATGACCAAGTCCAAGGTTGTCATCAAGGTAAATTCCTTCTCCATCAGGGCCTCTGTGAGCAAGCGCATCAGTCATTCTCTTCACATCCTGGTGAGATACTCCTTCCCTGTTCAACTTATATATTCCTGCAATTCCACACATATTATTCTGATAGATTGTAAAACTCTTTCACAAGTTGCGTTGGCCATTTGTGTCCAGCACTATGATATTTTACAAAAATGTTTTTTGATGATTTGAACAGATCCTGCGTATAATGATTTCGTGTTTCGAGGCCATACCAGTCTGGCTCTTTCTTACCGAAAGTGAACAATAGTTTCGTCCCATTCAATTTTGAAGGAAGTGAAACAGGATCAAAAAATTTATTTACTCCTGTACTGATGAGTTGGTTAGAGTGAAGCCATAAAAAATCCAGAGTTTTCACTGAATACCCGGATGCAACCACAGCAGTTGTTGGCTTTACTAAAGTTGAAATCAATAATGTAGCAGAACCACCTTGTGAACAACCCCAAATATTAAAGACCTTGTATTTTGATTTTAAATACTTACTGAGAGCAAGTGCATCAATCAGGTATTTTTTACTGTAGCTGTTGCCCATATTGATAATATAGGGAAGCACTTTTGTCAGATTGAAATTGTAATAATTGTTGTGCAAGGCCTGTACACCATCTCCTGGTTTTTCAAGAATGAAAAGATCACCAATCATTTGGGCTTCTTCAACAGGTTTTTCACGCTCATTCTGCCCGTAAAAAGTAGTGTAACCGCTGTTGGGAACTGAACTTGGAACATATAGTGTAACAGTATCCCTGTTTTTTTGCGGGGTACTTATATATGAAATCGCAAATGACTGGTACGAACCTAGGTGGTAAAATATCTTAACAAGATCATGTTTCAATTGGACGAGTGAATCAACAACAATGCTATCTATCGCTGATTGAAATCTCACCCAATCTTTTTCTGAAAGTGCTGATGTCAAGTGAAGCAGGATACAATAGATTTTTCTTCGATACCAATGTTTCATCATACAGGTAATCGAGAAACTTTTCGTCGTTGGAGGATGCGTAAGTTGGCTTTCCCTTAAAAGGGATGTATTTCTTTTTGTAAGCGTAGAGAGCAGCCACACCGACAATCATGCCGATGCTAAGTATCACCATTGACTTGGCAATACTGGTTATTCGTTTCTTCATGGGTTATTGCAAACTTGTCAGGATTTCGATTACATAATCGTAATCTTCCTTAACCATTTTATTGTGCAGTGGAATTGCCATTGAATATTGGTCAGACGCAAATGCGCCAGGGAAATCCTGAGGTTTCAAATTGAAACGATTTGCATACACTCCAAGCATGTGAATCGCATGTGTTCCGGGACGCGTGCTGATCCCGTGCTGTTGCAAATGTTCCATGATGTCATTTCGTTTCATAGGTGATTTTGATTCATCAACAAACGTTACATAACTCTGCCAGCCATGCTTGTATCCGTTTGGAACCGTTGGCGTGCGCAGCCATGGAATTTTGCTCAAACCCTGGTCGTAATATTCAGCCCATTTCTGCCTTTCATCAATGAATTTGTCGAGTTTTTTAAACTGAACAACACCAATTGCACCTTGAAAATCTGTCATGCGGTAATTGTAACCAACAATTTCAAATGCAGAAAGAATATAGGGCTTCGGTCCATGATGTCTTTGTTCTTCCGAAATTGACGCGCCATGATTGCGTAGCCTGTCAAGATGCGTTGCAATGTCATCATCATTTGTGGTCAACATTCCTCCCTCGCCTGTTGTAATTGATTTACGTGGATGAAAAGAAAAACATCCGATATCGCCAAGCGCACCTGCAGGTGTGCCATTCAATGCTGCACCAGCCGCGCAAGCACCATCTTCGACTATTTTAATGTGAGGAAATTGTTTTTTGATCGCTGGCACGTCAGCGCACAAACCAAAAAGGTGAACAGGTATGATTGCCTTTGTTTTTGAAGTAACCTTTTCAGCAATTTTTTTTACATCAATATTAAAAGTAACCGGATCCACATCCACAAAAATCGGGGTGGCTCCGCAATACACTGCGGCATTGGCAGTTGCTACCCATGTAAATGAAGGAACAATTACTTCATCACCAGGTCCAACTCCGCAAGCAACCAATGCAAGGTGAAGAGCGGTGGTGCAATTCGAAACAGCAAGCGCATGTTTGACTTCATGACGTGCTGCAAACATTTTTTCAAATTCCTTCACTTTCGGACCCTGTGTGATCCAGCCAGTTTCGATGGGTTCTTTCATTGCCATCCATTCTTCTTCACCCATTGATGGCAATGAAATGGGGATAATGCGTTTTTCCTTAGTAGCGGTTATCATATATCAGTTTTTCTGGCTATCGCGCCATTGAATAAGTTTTGTCAATCCTTCATCAAGATTAAACTTGTATTTAAATCCAATTTCTTTTTCTGCTTTCACCGGAGATCCAATCCTGTTCTTTACCAGCGCACGTGCATCGTCTTCACTGTACGGTTTATAGGTAACTTTTAATTCGGAATCCTTTAACCTCAATATCGTATCACACAATTCGCGGATGGAAGTTTGCACACCGGTTCCAACGTTGTACATACCAAATTTAGTATCACTCTTCAGTGCATTTACATTACAACGAGCCACATCTTCCACATAAATAAAATCATAAGCCTGTGTACCATCACCATTTATAACCGGAGCTTCATTTGCATCAATTTTATTGAGCATGATCGGTACAACCCCGGTATACACCGCGGTTTGGTCCTGTCCCGGTCCGTAAACATTCATATACCTTAAACCAATAACCGGAAGTCCATAGCGGTCATTGAATGCGGTGCACATTGCTTCTCCGGCAATTTTGGTTGCACCGTAAAAATTTTTATTATTGTAAGGATGTGATTCAGTCATTGGAACTTCAACCGCATCTCCATATACTGACGCTGACGAAGAATAGATCAGTTTTTTAACCTTGTTCTTTACACATGCTTCCAGGACGTTGAAAGTTCCTGCAATATTTACTTCGAAGGCGGTGCGAGGAAAATCCTTACAATGCAATAACCACATTGCTGAGAGGAGAAATACATAATCAACACCTTTCATGGCATCATCCAGGATATCAAGGTCTCTTATATCTCCACCATTGGGGTATATCCTGCATCGCTTGTCATTCAGGAGGTGCTGGATATTCTCCATTTTACCACGTGCGAAATTGTCATAAATGATCACTTCTGCAACGGGTTCTTTTAATAATTCCTGCACAACAAAACTTCCGATAAATCCCGCCCCACCAATAACCAATATTTTACTGTTCTTTATTTCCATTTTATAAAAATTCTATTTTGAAAAAGGATGTGCTGTCACAGGCTTCGCAGCAAATGGATGATAATCTCCATTTAAACCTGTCGGTGCCTGTTCTCGAATTTTATACACTGCTTCGATCGAGGGCAATGCTTCCATTAATCCGAAACCATTACCTGCTAAAATTTCCTGGTAACTTTTTGTATGCAGGTCAGTGAATCCATCACTAAATTCTATTTCTGTTCCTTCCATCGTTAGTGACCTGTAGGTCCGCTGACCTTTTTGCCTGATATGTTCGGGCAGTGTTTCTTCGTTGATGCTGAGAAACCATCTGACATTGGCTTTCTTCAGTTGTATAAATCCTGCTGCACGATCATGCGTGTGAATGTGCACGGTATTTTTTACAATCGGTCCAAATATCCAGATCAGCATGTCGAAAAAGTGTACGCCAATGTTTGTTGCTATTCCTCCTGATTTTGCCACTTCCCCTTTCCAACTCGTATAGTACCAATTGCCGCGTGAAGTGATATAGGCGAGATCAATGTCATACATTTTGTCACCACCCTGCTCGATCTTCTTTTTGAGTGCAATGATATCAGGATGCAATCTTAATTGCAGGATATTGTAAACCTTACTGCCTGTTTCGTTTTCCAATTCAGCAATTGCATCCACGTTCCAGGGATTCAATACGAGAGGCTTTTCACAGATCACATCTGCCTGCTGCCGCAATCCGAATCGAATATGTGAATCATGCAAATAATTAGGCGAACAAATGGAGAGATAATCGATTTTATTTCCACGTCTTCGCAATTTCTCAATGTGCCTGTCAAATCTTTCGAATTCAACAAAGAAACTGGCATCAGGAAAATAGCTGTCCATTATGCCAACAGAATCAAAACGGTCTATGGCAGCTACAAGGTGGTTCCCTGTCTCTTTAATTGCTTTCAAATGCCGAGGAGCAATAAAACCTGCTGCTCCGATCAGTGCGAATTTCTTCATATAGGATTATGAGGATTAGGTAAGGATTATAGGATTAATGTTCAATGTACAATATCCAATGTCCAATACTTCCATCATACTATGTTTGTTGGTAATTGTTGAAACTGCCTGATAGCACATCGTACATCGTATATCGTACATCAAATGTCCAATACTTCGTAACAAACTCTATCATTACTATATGCTCCAGTATCCCGAATAGCACATCGTACATCGTACATCGTATATCGTACATCGAATGTCCAAGCTTCGTAGCCAGTTCTGTGAAAACACTCATTTAACCTTCCTCACATTACCATCCATCAACTGATACCTTTCTCCGCTTTCAGAACAGGAGGCAAAACCATCGGAATCAAAAACGAGGCGTTGTCCATATTCACTCATCCAGCCGATATGCTTTCCCGGATTTCCTACAACCAGTGCATAGGGCAAAACTTTTTTGGTAACAACTGTGCCTGCGCCGATAAAGGCAAATTCTCCAATTTCATTTCCACATACAATCGTAGCATTCGCACCAATGGATGCTCCGCGCTTCACGAGAGTTTGCATGTATTCTGTTTTCCTGCTGATCGCACTGCGCGGGTTGATCACATTCGTGAAAACCATCGAGGGTCCCAGGAAAACATCATCCTCACAAATCACGCCCTCATAAATTGAAATATTATTTTGTACACGTACATTTTTACCAAGTACAACCTTGGGTGACACCACCACATTTTGCCCGATGTTGCAATTCTCTCCAATCTTGCATCCAGGCATGATGTGACTGAAATGCCAGATCTTGACTCCATCTGCGATTTCGCAGCCTTCATCAATTATTGCAGTGGGATGAGCAAAGAAATTTTTCATGAAATACTTTCCAGGTATTTGCCATACCCGCTTTTCTGCAACTGACCAGCGATATCCATCAATTGCTTATGTGAAATATATTTTTTTCTAAAAGCTACTTCTTCAATGCAGCCGATCTTAGTTCCCTGCCTTTTTTCAATCACACGCACAAATTCACCGGCATCGCTCAGGGAATCAAATGTGCCGGTATCCAGCCATGCCGTGCCCCGGTCAAGAATGGAAACATTCAGTTTTCCTTTTTCCAGGTAATGCTTATTGACGTCGGTGATTTCAAATTCACCGCGGGCTGAAGGCTTTAATGATTTCGAAATAGACACCACCTCATTGTCATAAAAATACAAACCAGGAACTGCGTATCCTGACTTAGGTTTCGAGGGTTTCTCTTCAATTGAAACAGCACGGAGAT
>CAZCKF010000233.1:5295-5882 GCA_964499155.1 uncultured Chitinophagaceae bacterium | reverse complement strand
GTTCAAGATCTGTTGCAAGCATGCTTTTACTTACGTCGAGCGCGATGATGATATCAATTCCTTTACGTGTCACACTTTCCTTTCCTCCAGCCTTTCTTGGATTGGCTAAGGCAATAACACCCGCTGCAAATGCAATACAAACCAGAATAAATTTGAATACAAATAAGAAAGGTGAATAATCTTTCATTAACTCCCGCACCAGCTTTTGATCACCGATCTTTTTTGATGTTCGTTTTTTCCAGATCAGCAATCCTGCAAACAACACGATCATCAGACCAATAGCGCCAAAAAGCCAAATGTATTGAGGGTATTGAAGATGGAGTTTCACGGTTGTTTGTGTTCAAAAATGATGCTAAACAGGATTACAGAATTGGTTAAGGATTACAGGAAACAGGATTACAGGATTGGTTAAGGATTATAGGATTTTGAAATAATAAACTATTTCCATCTACAGCCGCGTATTTGTGTAATTCGTATTAATTCGTGTTATTAAACTTACATTTTACCTTCGAGAAACCCTAACTCCTTCAATATCCCCTTCAGCATTTCCATCCGCACCTTCACCATGTCAAAGTTTGGATCAGGGG
>CAZCKF010000233.1:0-5285 GCA_964499155.1 uncultured Chitinophagaceae bacterium | reverse complement strand
CACCCAATATGATTTCCATTTTCTCTTCTTCCCCATCCGGTTTTATAGGATAATTTATACTGCACATTATTTTCAAAAAGCATTGCATTTTTTACAATCTCCTGGTAATGTTTAAAAAATGGCAATTGATTAAAATAAAGTTGCTTAACCAGGCCCAATTGTTCATCCGGGCGAATCTTTAAAGAATTGTCGAGCCAGAAAGTATCAACGCGACTTATTGTTTTGTTTCCATATCCCAGTGTATCCAGCCAGCGCTGCATGGTGTCTCTTCCAATCCTACGTGCAATTTCCTGGTACCACGCAGGGCACGAAATCCTGAATGCATCATACATATTCAGGTCCCTGTTGCATTCTGGTCTTCCACGATCAACATCATCCCATATGATCACCATGCTGTCATTCGAAATTTTTCCTGTCTGCAATCCGATCAATGAATTGACGATCTTAAAAGTGGATGCAGGAGTAAAACTACTATCACGATATCGCTTCAAATTGTGCACGGTAAATTCACCGGTTCCGTTATGAAACAACGCGAATGTTCCAACTACTTTATTCTGCGCAAAGAATTTTTCCAGCGAAGGATCAACATTGACATTGTTTACATTGCAGGAGAATAATAAAAGGGAAACAGAAAGAGAAAGAGAAAGGGAAAGAGAAAGAGGAAATGGAGGCGTTCGTTTTTTCACCAATATAATTTGCGGTAAAGTTAGGGCTGAATCAGGTGCATCAAATAAATTGAATCTTCTAACCTATAAACAAATCTTAGATCTAAAATCTAAAATCTTAAATATCTTATAGGATGATATCGTCTGAATCCTTCTACCTCTTCCTCATCACGAGCATCCTCATTAATCTGTCTCCCGGTCCAGATATGATCTATACTGCTGCAAGAAGTTTATCGCAGGGAAAGAAGGCGGGGATTGTTTCAGCACTTGGAATTTTTGCAGGATGTTTCGTGCACATTATAGCTGCAGTATTTGGGCTATCGAAAATTATTGAAGAATCTGTATTTGTCTTTTCGCTTATTAAATATGCTGGTGCTGCATACCTTGTATTTCTGGGTGTGAAAGCAATTATTCAGCGAAAGCGAGAACTGAGTGATTTGAAAAATCTTGAATCTCAATCTTACCAGAAGATTTTCATGCAGGGAATGATCACCAACATTCTCAATCCAAAAGTTGCCATCTTTTTTCTTTCATTCCTGCCACAATTCATCGATCCTGCTGCAGGCAATGTTGCGATGCAGATCGCATTTTACGGCCTGTGGTTCGATGTACAGGGCGCACTGATCCTGGTGACCGTTGCATTGATTACAGGTCACTTCAGTGTATTGTTGAAAAAGAAAAAAGGATTTTGGAAATGGCAGGAAATAATCACCGGTACGATTTTAATCGCACTCGGGATTAAGATGTTGTTTACCCGGAAATAAAATCAGATCCAGATACCATTCTTCAACTTAGTGTGTTTACCACCCTGGCAATCTCGTTTCATTGGAGCACAGGAAGTAACAGATAACATGATCGCTCCCGCGAAAATGCAAAGCAAAATACGTTTCATAAAGGTCGTTTAGTTCCTAAAATGTTATTAAGGGAATCTCAAAGGAGTGACCGGTAGAGTTTCGTCATTCAAAGGAGGGGAGAGGCCAAAATAATACCAGTTTTTAAATTTTCATAATCGGGATCAATGATATTTTGCCGCAGGCCTCTAGGCGGCTAAATGTAAACGAGATGCATATTTCATTTATTGTTAATACCGGGGAAATTAGTTGCGGAGATCTATTACAAAAAATTCGAATTTGAAGATTTGAAGATTTGAAAATTTGAAGATTCCTTAGATCGAATTTGCATTTTATGATTGGACATCCTCCTTGTTGAAATTGTTATTAAAGCTTTCGAATTTATTCTGTAACAAATCAATAAGAAATGTTCCACCTAAAGAATTTTCAAATTTTCAAATCTTCAAATCTTCAAATCAAACAGCGACTCCTTTCAAAACACCTAGTTCTTTCCCCACCTTAGAAAACGCTGCAATTGCCTTGTCGAGATGTTGCTTTTCATGCGCTGCACTCAATTGCACTCTTATGCGCGCCTGTCCCTTGGGAACGACAGGAAAGAAAAAGCCAATTACATAAATTCCTTCTTCCAGCAATTTCGCTGCGAAATCCTGCGCAACAACCGCGTCATACAGCATGATGGGAACGATGGCATGTTCACCTGGTTTAATATCAAAACCAGCTTCCGTCATCTTGCTGCGGAAATATTTTGTATTGAATTCAAGCTTGTCTCTTAATTCAGTTGTTTCGCTTAACATATCAAGCACTGCGATCGATGCTTTTGTAATGGAAGGCGCCAGTGTATTTGAAAAAAGATATGGGCGGCTTTTCTGGCGAAGCATTTCTATAATTTCTTTTTTACCACTGGTAAATCCACCACTCGCTCCGCCAAGTGCCTTTCCTAATGTTCCGGTGATGATATCAATCTTACCCATAACACCACGGTATTCATGTGTGCCTCTTCCAGTTTTACCCATGAAACCAGAAGCATGGCATTCATCGATCATGATCACAGCATCATATTTCTCCGCGAGTTCAACAATGCGGTCGAGTTGAGCAATGGTTCCATCCATGCTGAACACACCATCCGTAACAATAATGCGGCTGCGCAATGAAGCCGTTTCTTTCAGCTTTGCTTCAAGATCGTCCATATTATTATGCTCGTAACGGAATCGCTGGGCTTTGCATAATCTTATACCATCTATAATGGATGCATGATTCAGTGCATCGGATATAATTGCGTCTTCTTCATTAAATAACGGTTCAAATACGCCACCATTTGCATCAAAGCATGCAGCGTATAAAATAGTATCCTCAGTTCCCAGAAATTCTGAAATCTTTTTTTCAAGTTCTTTATGAATGTCCTGTGTACCGCAAATAAATCTCACGCTGCTCATTCCATATCCATGCGAATCGATTGCTTCTTTTGCAGCCTTGATAACTCTCGGATGTGATGATAATCCGAGATAATTATTTGCACAAAAATTCAAAACAGTTTTCCCGTTTACCTCAATTTCTGCTCCCTGGTCACTGGTGATTACACGTTCTCTTTTATACAATCCAGCTTGCTGGATTTCTTTGACTTCGTTTGCTATACGGCTGGTGAATTTGTCATTCATGACTCAAAGATAAAGGCGCGGCTTCGCAAGCTCCAAGGTCCAGGCTAACAGGGTCCAAGAAAGGTCCAGAATTGCAAGACCGAAGAAAGATTCAATAAACAAGGAAAGGTTCAAGAGCCTCCTATGTAGCGGGTCTTGATCCTTGACTTACTTTTTTCTTCTCTGGTACCTTTCCTGGATCTTATCCTCTTGAACCTTTCCTGGACCCTGGACCTTGTATCCTTGGATCTTAAAAATGCTTTAGCATTTTTTAACATTGACACTCCAATGACAGTTTTAACTTTGCTGTAACCTGCGTACCCAAACAATCGTCTCACTTCTAAACCAGCTGTCATGAAAAAGCGTATTATCCTCGGCATTATGATCGTTTCTGGTGTAGCAACTATGACTGCTTTTGCCCTGAAAAGCCCTAATAATGCAGAAGATATGTGCTGCGAAAAGAAGATGGAATGCACCCCAACCCCCTCCGTGACCGATCCTGCCATGATTTTGGAGAATTTTTCAAGGCAGTTTGTTACCTTTTCTGGCCTTTAGCCACAATTCATTGTAACATTTAAACAGTTCACTACGTAATACATTCCGGAACCAGGCACGAACCGGTATTTTAGCCTGGAACCCCCACACACTGCTTTATGACCGAGAAGGAATTCAATCAATGCGTTACTGAATATGCTGATAACGTATTCAGATTCATAGTTAAAAACCTCCGCCACGAAGAGGACGCGCGCGACGTTGTGCAATCCGCTTTTGAGAAAATGTGGCGTAACCGGGAACAGGTTGATGCTGGAAAATGCAAATCTTACCTGTTTACGGTGGCCTACCACCAGATGATCGACCACCTGAGAAAAGTAAAAAGAATGCACCTGAAGGATGAATTTGAAGAGGGAGACATGGTGGTGCACCGTTCTGTGACAAATGCAAAACAGATCCTGGAAGAAGCCTTGGCAAGACTGCCGGAAACCCAGCGGTCACTTGTTTTGCTGAAGGATTATGAAGGTTATAGTTATGAAGAAATAGGAAAGATCACGGGACTGAATGAGAGCCAGGTTAAAGTTTACCTGCATCGCGCCCGGGTCCAGTTAAAAAATTATCTCGTAAAAATCGAAAACGTTATTTGAGGTATGAATATGAGGATTGACAGAAATAACTACGAAGAATATTTTATCCTTTACGTGGATAATGAACTCAGCGCAGAAGAGCGCCTGATGGTTGAAGATTTTATTCAACTGCATCCTGACCTTGCTGAGGAACTCCAGCAATTCCAACAAACCACATTTACTCCTGAAGAAATTGTATTCGAGGACAAAGAATCACTTTTAAAAAACTGCAAGCAGGAAGAGTGGGAAGAACTTGCCATTCTTTTTAATGACAACGAACTTGAACAGAATAAAAAGAAAGAGATTGAAACATTGATCATTAAAGAACCTGCATTTAAGGCTGAAGTTGACCTGATTAATCGAATTAAATTACAACCTGATCTCTCTGTTGTTTTTCCAGGTAAACAAAATCTTTATCGTAGCGAACGTACTGTTGTTTTTCAATGGAAAAAACTTGCAGTGGCTGCAATATTCCTGCTCGTTGCAGGCGGTGGATGGTTTTACCTGAGCCAGCAAAATGAATCAACAACTGCTGATCCAGCACTTGCAAATACAAACAACAATAAAACCGAACAACAACCTGTAAATAATTCAACGAACGATGTTCAAAAAAATATTGCGCCGGTTGTTAATGAAGTTGAATTAGCCAGGGCAACAGAAGTTTCTAAGCCTGTAAACAATAATAATGCTGCACAGAAAAAAGTTGTTAAGCAGGAAGAAATACTGATTGCAGAAGCTCCAAAACCTCAAATGCCAAAAGAGGTTTCAAATAATCTTCCAGTTCCGGAACGTGATTATGCAGTAGTGAATACACCAGTGGAAGTTGAAACTCCATCTGAGTATACTGCACCCAAAGAAGGTGTTAAAGCAAATGAAATTACTTCACTGGATGTAACACAACCTTCATTCGCCCGTAATACAGATGAAGGCGGTAACAAAAAGATCCAGATCCGCGGGCTGCTCCGGAAAGCAACACGGGTCTTTGAGAAAACGACAAACTTCAAAGCAACTGATGAT
>CAZCKF010000232.1:0-5887 GCA_964499155.1 uncultured Chitinophagaceae bacterium | reverse complement strand
GGCTATTTCGCGCATCTCACTCCTGAAGGCGTTGATCCTTTTGAACGCATGCGTCGTGATGGAGTGGAATTTCTTACCGCAGGAGAAAACCTTGCTCTTGCACAAACTTTAAAACTTGCTCATACCGGACTAATGAAATCACCCGGGCATCGCGCAAATATTCTGCATGCCTCATTTGGAAGACTTGGTATTGGTATTCTTGATGGAGGAATTTATGGTTTGATGGTCACCCAGAATTTTCGGAACTGAATTATTGCTTGATCAATTGGATCTCACAATGAATTTTAATTTCATCTCCAACAACAACCTGTCCAGCTTCGGTAACTGCACTCCATCTTAAATTAAATTCCTTCCTGCTTATTTTTCCTGTTACTGTAAACCCTGCTTTTGTTTGACCATAAGGATCAGTAACGATCCCAGCATATTCAACATCAACTGTAATTGGTTTTGTAACATCACGAATAGTGAGATCACCATGTAGCTTAAATTCTTCATCACTGCCTTCAAATTTTTTACCCTCAAACTTTAATTGAGCATACTGATCTGCAGCAAAAAAGTCTTCTGATTTTAAGTGCGTATCACGTTGCTGGTTATTGGTGTCAATTGAATTTATGTCTGCAGTAAAAACAATTTTTTTTGCTGAGGTAAAATTATCTTCTTTTTCAGTTTCTACCTGCAGGTCGAATTGTCGGAAATAGCCAGTTACATTTGATATCATAAGGTGACGCACTTTGAATGTGATCTCACTGTGTGCAGGATCGATCTTCCAATTGGTTGGCATATGGTTATTTTTTATTTCAATGTTATAACATTGAAGGTATCGAAGTTTTTCTTGTGGAGCAAATCTGTTCTTAACACTACCGTTTGTTAAGCAGTTTGCTTTTATTGTTATTTAATTATGATAAAAATCTGTTCCTCATAGGATGTTTACAGTTTAAATCAGGTACTTTTGCAGCTAATCATTTCAGAGACAGGCATTCTATGGCTAAAGTCACATTTAACAATTCAGGTCAACAATTTTTTCAGTCAGTAAAAAGATCTGTTGATTCTTATTTCAAAGAAAATAAAATTAAAAAAACGGGTAACTGGAAGCTATACACGAAAACTGCTGTGTTGGTTCCTTTCACTGTTTTTATTTATATCTATCTTTTAACGGCTTCTTATGGTCCATGGGGTGGAATTATTCTATCCGTGATTTTTGGATTGGCGCTTGTTTCGATTGCGTTTAATGTAATGCATGACGCATGTCATGGAAGTTTTTCCAGCAAGAAATGGGTGAATGAAGTGATGGGTTTATCCATGAATGCACTCGGCAGCAATGCATTTTTATGGAAGATCAAACACAATATCATACATCATACTTACACGAATGTTGATGGCATCGATGATGATATTGCAAAACATCCACTGTTACGTTTGTGTCCATCACAAAAATGGTTTCCAGGCCACAGGTACCAATTTATCTATTTATTCTTCCTGTATTCAATCAGCACATTTGCCTGGTTGCTTGCATCTGATTATGTAAAATATTTTAAGAAGAAGATCAATTCCACGCCGATAAGTGCCATTAGCAAAAAAGAACATTTCATTTTCTGGATCAGCAAAGCATTATACGCTGTGTTTTATATCGTCATTCCAATTATGGTATTGGGCTGGGCAAAATGGCTGATTGGTTATTCGATCATGATGGCTGTGATGGGATTTGTTTTATCAATCGTTTTCCAGCTTGCACACGTGGTTGAAAAAACCTCTTTCGAATTGGCAGATGAAGAAAATGCCAAAGTAATCGACACTGAATGGGCGGTACACGAATTGATGACAACTGCTGATTTTGCACCAGGAAATAAAATCGTTACCTGGTTTACAGGTGGCCTCAATTTCCAGGTAATACATCATTTATTTCCTCGTATCAGTCACGTACACTATCCAGCGATTCAAAAAATCGTTAGGCGTGAATGTGCTCGTTTCAACCTGCCTTACCATTATTATCCAACAATGATGGAAGCGATTATGTCACATATCAGGTTGATGAAAAAACTTGGAGACAAAAACTTTACCCCACAAACTGTTGAACTTAGTAAGGTGGCCTAATCCGGGATATCTCCTACGAAGCGACCTTTCACTTTTGACATTTGACTTTTGACGCTTTTAGAGTGAAAGGTGAAACTTTTAGAGTGAAAGGTGAAAAGTGAAAAGTGAAATCTCCATTAAACTGGAAACTCTCTTCCGAAGCGTCTTTTCACCTTTGACATTTGACTTTTCACGCTTTTAGAGTGAAAGGTGAAAAGTGAAAAGTGAAATCTCCATTAAACTTAATCTCTCTTACGAAGCGTCTTTTCACCTTTCACCTTTGACTTTTCACGCTTAGAGTGAAAAGTGAAAAGTGAAAAGTGAAATCTGCATCAAACTGGAATTTCTCTTCCGAAGCATCTTTTCACCTTTGACATTTGACTTTTCACCCTTTTAGAGTGAAAGGTGAAAAGTGAAAAGTGAAATCTCCATTAAACTTAATCTCACTTACGAAGCGTCTTTTCACCTTTGACATTTGACTTTTCACGCTTTTGGAGTGAAAGGTGAAAAGTGAAAAGTGAAATCTGCATCAAACTGGAATCTCACTTATGAAGCGTCTTTTCACCTTTGACATTTGACTTTTCACGCTTTTCGTGTGAAAGGTGAAATGTGAAAAGTGAAATCTCCATCAAATGGAGATCTCTCTTACGAAGCGTCTTTTCACCTTTCACCTTTGACTTTTCACGCTTAGAGTGAAATGTGAAAAGTGAAAAGTGAAATCTGCATCAAACTGGAATCTCCTCTTACGAAGCGTCTTTTCGCCTTTGACATTTGACTTTTCACCATGGGTATTCGATTGGAACCTAATATTTGATTAACAAATATTTCATCCTCATTTGAACTATCTCCCGTTATATCCCATATCTTTGCCACGTTATTTGAGTTAGTGCATTTTCGTATAAGTGTCAACTTCTGCTAAGTTTAATTCTGCTATTAGTTCGTCCTTATTGTTCTGCCTCTTCTCATTGTTATTAATTATTAATTATTTACTGAATGAACATTTATGTTTCAAATTTGAGCTTCAACGTACAAGATGAAGACTTAAAAGAATTTTTCGCTGATTATGGCGAAGTGACGTCTGCCAAAGTGATTACCGACAAATACACTGGTAAATCACGTGGGTTTGGATTTGTTGAAATGAGCGATGATGAAGCAGCGCGTAAAGCGATTGCTGAACTCGATCAGGCATCTGTTGAAAATCGCACGATTCGTGTGATGGAAGCGAAGCCAAAAGAAGATCGCAAACCATCTGCTCCACGCAGCAATGGCGGCGGTAACTTTTCAAAAAACAATAGCTACAGCAATCGTTATTAAGATTTTTGATCAGATAAGAAGAACCCTGGCTTTTGCCGGGGTTTTTTTATGTCGTGTACGGATGCTTTATAAGAACACGGATTATTAGGATTAAGCTAGGATGGCACGGATGCATAATTTAAGGGTATTATCGCAATTGGGAGTTTAGAATTCATATACTATAATTCTTTGTTTGCGCACTCTGTGAAAACCTGGCTTTTTATTAAATCGGTGTTCGAGTTTCAAATTCACTTTTTAAATTCATTTTATACTAGGTGATTCTTGTTTGCAGGTCTGTGAAATCCTAGCATAATCCGTCAAATCCGTGTTCAAGGCATTGGATTTGTATTACCCACCTCATGCTACGTGTTCTATTCATAGCATTAACCCTCTCAGCCTGCGTGAATCCACAGTCGGGTCCGCCGATTATTAATGATTCATTTGTGTATGCTATGGATACTTCAGCAGAGGGCTATCTTGATACTCCCGCTGACATAGACAACACGCTCAATACCATTGACTCAGCCGTGGCTGAGCCGGAGATCAGGGAGATCATTCCAACAGGAGGCGCACAGCCCGATCAGATTGTATCATTTGCCAAAACTTTAATGGGCACTCCGTACCGGTATGGATCAACAGATCCATCAGTTGGTTTCGATTGTTCTGGTTTTATTACACACGTCTTCAGAAATTTCAAGATTTCAGTTCCACGTTCATCCGTTGAGTTTACAGATGTCGGAAAGGAAGTCTCTCTTTCAGATGCAAAACCAGGAGATTTGATTCTTTTTACAGGAACAGACTCAACTGTTACCATTGTTGGACATATGGGAATAATCATAGAAGATGCTGCAGACGGCAAAAAGCAATTCATACACTCTTCTTCCGGGAAAGCAAATGGAGTAACCATCAGTCCAGTAGAGGGATATTATTCAACTCGTTTTGTAAAAGTGGTCAGGATTTTCAACAATGGACAGGTGCACATCTGATTCCATTCAGGCACAGTCATTGTACGTTTTACCAAAAGAATTTATGGCAACAAATCACAAAAAATCTACGAGAAGTGCAGATGATCTTGGAACAGGATTGCGTCCGGATATGCCACCCGATCAATTGAAACAAGATCAGGAGATAACAAAAAAATATACAGATGATGATGACCAGATAGCGGAGCATGTGCATGTTCGACATCCGAACAGGAATGTAGATAAAACAGATGGTACGAATGCTGGTGGCTACAAACAGTAAAAACGCCAATTAACGCTAATTATAACTAATTGGCGATAATTATTTAAGGCACTCAGGATCTTATTAAAGTTATGAATTGCTGAGGGGTAATTTCTTTCTTCAACGATTCACTCAAATTGAACTAAAGTATGGCGTTAGATACATCCCAATACGAACAACTGCAAAACTTTTTCAACCAATCAGGGTTTGCGGAAAATGGCGCAGTGATCACTGACCTGGATGGTACGGCCATACATGAGTATGAAGGGCGATACATGATACCTCAATCGGTTGAACTGGGATTGAAGAAAATATATGATCTCGGAAGGCCGGTGGTTATAAATACACTTCGATTCCCGTTGTCGGTTATGCGCACTTTTGGAAAGGAATGGTATGCAATTTCAAACGTACCTGTCCCTACGATCCTGATGAATGGAAGCCAGCTTGGCTACATGAAGAAAGATGGTGAAGACACTTTTACATACGAGGAATTGGCTGCATTTCCTTTAAAACCTGACGAGATCAACAAAATCATTGAGATGGTGAATGGTTTCCTGGAAAATGCATTGACAGACGCAATCGTATTTTATTATCCACGTGACTGGAAACAAGGTGAAATCATTTGGACACCACTCGAGAGCAGGGTAGAACATCTGAAAGAAAAATATAAAAGCGCTTCGCGTGTAATAGCAGGCGGCATCGACCTGATATCAAAAGAATTGAAACAACAGGAAATTTGCATGGTATTCATGCTGATCGATTTGCCCAAGGATAAATTGATGGCCTACCAGCACACCAAAAAAAATAATTTCTTTACCACCTCCGGAGTTGATAAAAGTTCCGGAACGTTGCATATGGCTGAACTCCTTAGTTTTGATCTGAAAAATTCTCTTGGCGCCGGAGATTCTGAAATGGATATTTTTCTTCAGATCGTTGGACAAGCTGTACATGTTGGAAACCCTTTTTTAAAATTTGAAGGAGTGTTACCAGCGATAAAGCTTAAGGGGTCTAGTGAATTTGGTGATCTTCTTTTTGAATTATCAGCCATGCAACGAACAATTCTTCATTAATGCCCCAACCAACTCCCGCACAAATTCGAGCAAAAAGTGTATTGGCGCGAAAAGTCATCCGTCATCATTTTGGAACAGCAGCTAAGAAATTAGAATTCAAGCCTGCAGGTAAAACAAATTTTGTTTTTGAAGCATCTACTAAAGACGGAGATGTTATCATTCGCATTGGAAAGAACCGGGGAAAAATCCATGACTATCAAAAGGAACAATGGGCTGTACAGCATGCAAAA
>CAZCKF010000231.1:4695-5897 GCA_964499155.1 uncultured Chitinophagaceae bacterium | reverse complement strand
CGATGACCTGATCATTTTTGTTCCAACTCCTCCATCTCAGGGAATTCCAGGCAACTCTATTTTACAGAACGCTGCAGAGATGTATAATAAGGGCGTTGAGATCGCATTGAATGCAAACGTGATCAATGGAAAAGATTTCCAGTGGAATGCGGGATTCAATATCACCACGATGAAGAATGAAGTAACGCGCCTTGCGAATGGTGTAAATGAAATTGTGGGATTCACAGGAACACAGGCAGGTGCCAACGAAAGAGCGAACATCACGCGAGTGGGTGAATCAATTGCAAGCATATACACAGTTACAACGGCTGGTGTAAATCCAGCTAATGGACAGCGTATTTTCCTTGATGCACAGGGCCGGCAGGTTCAATATGATCATTCAAAAGCAGCCGGACAACGATATACCTATGTAGATGGTGGTGGTCTTGCACCTGCCATTGATCTCGCGCTTGATGGAAAGATCCAGGGTCCTTCTCTTCCAAAATGGTTCGGTGGTTTCCAAACCAATTTCGCTTACAAAGGATTTGATCTTGGTCTCGACATCGTTTTCTCTGGTGGTAACTATATATATAATGGTACCAAAGCAGGATTGCGCGATCAGCGTTTCTGGAACAATCACACAGATGTGTTGAACAGGTGGACCAAGCCTGGTGATGTAACCAATATTCCAAAAGTGATCTGGAATGACAACATATCAAATGGTTCAGGAATTCAGATCTCAGAAAACGTAGAGCGAGGTGATTTCCTCAAGGGCAAATCCATAGTGTTTGGTTATACAATTCCAGCAAACATTTTATCCAGGATCAATTTCAGCGGGATCCGTGTATATGCGCAATTGCAGAATGCATTCGTGATCACGAACTATTCAGGTGCTGATCCGGAAGTAGCAACAAATGGCAACAATGCAATCGGTACCGGATCAATTTCACCAGGTATCGACAGGAATACTGCACCACAGGCAAGAACACTTGTTTTTGGACTAAATGTTAATTTCTAAACCATTAATTGAAATCAAATGAAGAAAATCATTTTATATATCATACCACTTGCTGCAGGAATATTTTTTACTTCCTGCAACAAAGAAGATCTTGATCCGGTACCAAGGACAACGATCTCGGACCTGATCGCATTCTCAACACCGGAAAGGATCCTTGCACAAGTGTATGGAATGTACCAGGGTGTTAAGGATGGACGTTTTCTTG
>CAZCKF010000231.1:1037-4685 GCA_964499155.1 uncultured Chitinophagaceae bacterium | reverse complement strand
CGCGGATTTGTTTACAATGATATTCGCGGGGAAGATTGGCTGAACGTAACCACAAATGGTGTAACAGCATTCCAGACATGGAATCATTCCGTAACATCCACGACAGAAGAAGTAAAAAATTTCTGGCAATTTGGATACGCCGCCATCAACAGGATAAATATTGTATTGAATGGCATTGCTGAAAATGCAAACGTTATCAGCACAGCACTGTCAACTCAATATTTTGCTGAGGGCAGATTTCTGCGTGCTCTATCCTATTATTATCTCGTAAACCTGTATGCAAAAAAACCATACACTGCAGACAATGGTGCAAGTGCTGGTCTTCCATTAAGATTAACTCCGCAACTGAGTGCTGCTGATGCTAATCTTCCGAGAAGTACTGTTGCTGAAGTGTATGCCCAGATCCTGGATGATTTGAATTTTGCAGAAACAAATCTTCCTCAAACAATTGGAACAGGAGATCTAAATACAGTTCGTGCTCATCGCAATGCAGCCATTGCATTAAAGACACGTGTTTATTTATCAATGGGCCGTTATGCGGATGTGATCAATGAAGCAAACAAGATTGTGCCACAAACTGCTCCGTTCCAGTCACCAACAGGAATACAACATGCGCTTGTTACTCCGTTCGTGAATGCATTCAGGTCACCTTATACGACTGCGGAAAATATTTTTTCTTTTCCAATGACGAATACAAGTAATCCTGGAACACAAAACGGACTTGCTCTGTATCACAACACAGAATATGAATTAAATCCTTCCGGAATTATAAATGACCCCGCATTCGGTGCAAATGATGCACGCAAGGCTTTGGCAGTTGTTGTTGGTGGAAAGATCAGGTACACCAAGTTCAATAGTGACAATGACAATTTTGTTCCGATCATTCGCTATGCAGAAGTGCTGTTGAATCTCGCTGAAGCACTTGTGCGGCAGAACAACACAATAGATCCGCGTGCAGTTGCCTTGTTGAATGCAGTGCGTCAACGTTCAGACCCTTCTGTGACATTTACCGTCGCAAGTTTTGCAACACCTGCTGCTCTTCTCGATGCAATATTGAAAGAGCGCAGACTTGAATTACTTGGAGAGGGACATCGCAATCTTGACCTGATGAGATTGCAATTACCCCTTCCTGCAAAAGGACCTATTGCTGCTGTGCCTCTAAGCAGTAATGCTTATGTGTGGCCAATTCCGCAGGATGAGTTGTTGTATAATAATCAAATGACGACTAACGAGTAGATAGGATTGAGGGATTTGTTAAGGATTAAAGGAATTATGATAAAGATTCTTAGGAATACGATACAGGATGTTGGTGGATACAGGAGCAATCCTGTAATCCTTACCCAATCCTTTTAATCCTGTGTTCCTATTTGTGTGTGTTGAGCGGCGGGATTCTTCTCGCCGCTCGTTTTTTGTGTACACGAATTACACAAATTGAAACGAATTGCGCGAATGAATGTGATTACAGTTGATAGTAATTAAAAAAATAGGGCTATAGGATTTAAACATCATTGATCATTTTATTTTTCAAATTCGAAAATTTAATTTTCCAACATTGTCATTGAATTGTAATTCGTGTAATTCGTTTCAATTCGTGTTATCCTTCATGCTTTAGCATGAATTTTTCATCCTTCAGCATTTCACAAATCTTTTACCGGAGCATTATGCGTTCGAGCATTGTCATCAAACAAGGCATGTCCAACTCCAATATGACTGCCGCTATTTTTTAAACTAAACAGAATCGAATGAAAAGGTTTTTATTGTTAGTTGCAGTGGTCTTTGCAAGCCTTTCCTCATTTGCTCAGCGGGATGTTACTGGTAGAGTAACAGATTCCAGGGATGGAAGTCCCCTTGCTGGTGTAAGTGTATCAGTGAAAGGAAGCAATACAGGTACCACAACAGATGCTGAGGGTCGCTTCAGATTGTCTGCACCTGAGAATGCAGTCATCGTTATTTCCGGTATCGGATTTACTGAACAGGAAGTTCGTGTTACCGATGGTCCACTCAATGTGGTGTTGCAATTTGCAACGCGTGACCTGCAGGAAGTAATTGTTACGGGTTATACTGTTCAGAATAAAAGAACCGTGGCTGGTTCAATCAGTAAAGTGGATGCTGATGAGATCCGCTTCCAGCCTGTGGGTTCATTTGATAAAACCTTGCAGGGAAAGGTTCCAGGCCTGCTTGCACAATCACAAACAGGACAGCCTGGTGCTGCTGCTGTTGTTACAATTCGTGGTAAGGGTTCTATTGCTGGCACAAATACACCTATATATATTATAGATGGAGTTCAGGTAACGGGTGCTGATTTTGCATCGCTGAATCCGAATGACATCGAATCATATAATGTATTGAAAGATGCATCATCTACTTCAATCTATGGTTCACGTGGTGCGAATGGTGTGATCGTGATCACAACAAAACGTGGTATCAATGGTAAAACTCGTGTCAACTATGATGTGCAGTACGGTTATTCAGAACTTCCTCCAACGCAATTGCGTTTGATGAATTCTGCTGAAAAGCTCGATTACGAAGTTAACTATGATCGTCCCGATGGCATGAATCCATTCCAGTGGACGCCGGCTGAAATTGACAGCCTGAGCAAGATCGACAATGGTCTTGATGATGTTCTGTTCCGCAAAGGAATTACCCAGCAACACAACCTGAGTCTTTCTGGTGGAAATGAGCGTACAAGATTTTTTGTATCTGGTTCTTTGTTTGACCAGGAAGGCATTATCAAAACAACAAGTCTTAAAAGATATACAGGACGAGCAAATATTGAAAACACGTTTGGAGATTTTAAAGTGGGTGCCAATTTCACTTTCGGTTATTCTCGCCAGGTTGGTACTCGTGAGAATGATCAGTATATAGGAAGCCCTTTGAATGCAATCAACTGGTACAATCCATATTTGTCATTGTATGATGCGAATGGAAAATACCAGGATGATTTTCTGCAGGGCCAGCCAAATCCTTTAAGAGAATTGCTTGAAAACTATAACAACAACGACCAGATCAAAGGCGTTGGTAATTTATCACTTGAGTGGAGAATTCCATTTGTACAGGGCTTGCGCGCAAGAACGCTGTGGGGTGCTGACTTCACAGAAGATGAATCAGTAAATTACCTGGATCGCACAACAAATTCAGGTGGACAGGCAACGGGTGCGCGCGGATCATTGGCCAGAGCATTTGCAAAAAGATTCCGTTATACAGGAACAACTTCATTGTCATACAATCGCGTTTTCGGTGATCATGATGTAAACGTTTCCGTATTCAATGAGATCATTCAAAGCAAATTGGAAGGATTCAACTTCACTGGTTTTGGTCTTGTGGGTCCTTTCCGCAACGAAGCTGGTATTACTCCTGGTACACCAACAAATGGTTTCATCCCTGTTGTTGGCGGTAATGCCTCAGTCAGTGGACTTGTTTCCTACTTTGCTGATGCCGTGTATGGATACCAGAGAAAATATTATATCAATGCAGGTGTTCGTCGTGATGGTTCATCACGTTTATCGCCGGAAAATCGCTGGTCAAATTTTGGACAGGTTGGTGTAAGCTGGATCGTGAGTGAAGAAGATTTCCTTGCTAATGCACGAGGATGGCTGAATGAACTGAAACTAAAAGCAAGTTATGGTTCTGTAGGTAGCCAGGGAATTG
>CAZCKF010000231.1:0-1027 GCA_964499155.1 uncultured Chitinophagaceae bacterium | reverse complement strand
GCGATTTCGGTTCTCAACAATTGCTCAGCCCAACATTTTATAATGGTATTGGTGGATTGTTGCTCACCCAGCTTCCAACAAATATTACATGGGAGAAAAAGCTGATGACGAATGTTGGTGTTGAATTCACCATGTTCAAAAGCAGGTTGGGTGGTACAGTAGAAGCGTACAGCAATGAAACAAGAGATCTATTCTTAAACCGCCAGTTGTCACGTACTACAGGATTCAATTCAATTCTTGAAAACCGTGGCACAATGAGAAACCGTGGTATTGAAGTTTCATTGCGCGGAGATGTGGTGAAAACAAAAGATTTCTCATGGTCTTTGCATGCAAATCATTCTTACAACCAGAATGAACTGGTTTCATTGCCAGGCCAGGAGGAAAACATAAATGGCCTGTTTATTACAAAACAGGGCGAACGATTGAACTCCTTGTATGTTGTTCGATATGCCGGAGTAGATCCGAACACTGGAGATGCACAGTATTATAAACTCGATGGAAAAACAATTACCAATGTATATGACCCAAGTGATGCAGTAATTGTTGGAACGATCGATCCACCACATTTCGGCGGATTCGGAACAAACGTGAATTTCAAAGGAGTTGAGCTCGATGTTTTATTCAGCTATGCATTCGGACATGTTACTTATAATAATGACCGCGTAAACGTTGAAAATCCGGTTTACTGGTATTCACGTATGACAACAAGCATGTTGCGCGAATGGCAGCAGATCGGTGATGTAACAGATATACCAAGTCCATTCAACGATTTCCATCCTGAAACAACAAGGTTTGTGGAAGATGCAGATTACCTGCGCTTGCGCAATGTGATGCTAAGCTATGATCTTCCAAAAAATCTTGTAAGCAGGTGGAAACTCAACAGCCTCCGTGTATTTGCACAGGGTCAGAACATGAAGGTCTGGCACAATTTCCAGGGATATGATCCTGAAATAACTACAGGTATTCTTGGTGGTGCACAGTATCCGCAATTAAGAACAGTAACATTCGGCGTGAGTGTCGGACTTTA
>CAZCKF010000230.1:2653-5909 GCA_964499155.1 uncultured Chitinophagaceae bacterium | reverse complement strand
TTACCTGATCAAGCCAGTCAATCCAAACCAGGTATGGCTGAGCTTAAAAAAAATTATTGACAACCGCAGGCTGGTTGCAGAAAGAACCACAACTGCTTACCAGCAACAGTTCCGTAACCTGTTCATGGCACTCAACAGTAATCCTGATTACAATGAGTGGATGGACATATATAAAAAGCTTGTTTATTGGGAATTGGAAATGGAGAAAAGTGATAGTCCTGAAATGCAGGAAGTGTTACAATCGCAAAAGAGCGAAGCCAATACAGAATTTTTCAAATTCGTTTCCCGCAATTATGCATCATGGATCAATGCAAAAGCTGACAGCGCACCCATCATGTCGCACAACATGCTTCAGTTTAAAGTGCTGCCGCATCTTGAAAAAAACGTTCCTCTTTTTTTTATATTGATCGACAACCTGCGTTTTGACCAATGGAAAGCCATTCAGCCAAAATTTGCAGAGAGTTTTCGCATTATGGAAGAAGATACTTTTTACAGCATTCTTCCAACTGCAACTCAATATGCACGTAATGCAATCTTTTCAGGGATGCTGCCAGTTGAGATCGAAAAAAAATTCCCGAATCAATGGAAGAATGACGATGAGCAAGGTGGAAAAAACCTGAATGAAGAAGATTTTTTCAGGGGTCAGATGAAGAGATTGGGAAAAGGAGACTTACGTGTTTCCTATACAAAGGTGCTGAACAACCATGCAGGTCTTGACCTGGTAAACAATATTCACAACCTGCTGAACAACGATCTGAATGTGATTGTTTACAATTTTGTTGACATGCTCAGTCATGCGCGCACAGAAATGGAAGTGCTGAAGGAATTGGCGAGTGATGAGATTAGTTACCGCAGCATAACAACTTCATGGTTCGAGCATTCTCCATTGCACCAGGCATTGAAGAAAATCGCAGATAAAAATATTCGGATTGTCTTAGGTACCGATCATGGAAGTGTGCGTGTAAAAACCCCGTACAAGGTTGTGGGTGATAAACAAACGACAACGAACCTTCGCTATAAACATGGACGTAATCTTAATTACGATGCAAAAGATGTACTCGCATTTCGCGATCCACGAGAAGCTGGATTACCTGTTCCCACTGTAAATTCATCTTACATTTTTGCTAAAGAGGATGGGTTTCTGTGTTACCCCAATAATTACAATTACTACGTAAACTATTACCGCAATACATTTCAGCATGGAGGGGTTTCTATGGAGGAAATGATTGTGCCGGTGATTAAGATGCAGTCGAAGTAATTTTAGATTTCAGATTTTAGAAGTAAGATTTCCTTTTAATAGTTAATGGATGAACAATCTGAAAATTTCTTTTTACTGAAACACTGTTACAAAAAAGTTCATGGCTGCGTGATTGACAAGAACAGCAGAAGTGTTGGTAAATCTTATTTCAACATTGCCATTGCTCTGTACACGGGCATAAGCAATCACCACGCCGGTTTGTAAAGCGCTTGCAGGCGAAACAAAAACCGTTGATCCGGTAACTGAATTTGTAAATGGTTGTGATATTGTCACACTGGCGCCAGCTGCCAGTCCACCTGCACCATCGAGATCAAAAGTCAATGTGTTCTTCATGATATTTGTGAGCACAGTTCCATTAGTGCCAAATTTGACATTTCCTTCAACATCGAGTTTTGTACTGGGCGCAGTAGTTGCTATTCCGACATTACCTGCGGAATCAATATACATTTTTGTGGTACCACCAGTTAGTTGAGTGCCAATAGCAAATGAAAGATGTTTACCCTCATTCAGTCCTATCATCCAACTGCTGTCACCAGTGGCAATATTTTTCAGCGCAATCGTTGCTTCTCCGGTCAAGGGTCCTCCAATGTTTTCAATCATTATTCCAGGCAGCGCCCCCCCTGGATCGTCAAGTACCACATGCAGTTTATTTACCGGGGCTGTGGTCCCAATTCCAACTCTCGTATCTGCAGTAGCACCATTCACTCCGTTAATGCTACCTAAAACCATGCTGTTGCTTGCCTGAACGAGTGCTCTTGCACCGATCGCACTCGCATTTGTAAATGCAGTGCCGTTGAGATGTGTTCTGAAACCAACCAATGTATTCTGATTGCCGCTGGTATTGATATAGCCGGCAGAATCTCCGATAAATACATTTCCATTTCCGATCGACGTACCCTGCCCCGCATTTGCACCAAGGAATGCATTAAAATCGCCAGTGGTTAAATTTTGGCCAGCCTTTCGTCCAAAAGCTGCATTTTCTGTTCCTGCGGTATTGTTATAACCTGAAGAATCCCCTGCAAAAGTATTTCTGCTACCAGTCGAATTTTGGTTTCCGCTAAATGCTCCAAAAAAAGAATTGTTTGAGCCGCTTGTTAAATTAAATCCCGCCATTCTTCCGAAAACAGCATTTTCGTTTCCTGTAATTGTACTGCCAGCAAATCCCCTTCCGGCACTCGCGCCAAAAAATGTGTTGCTGTTGCCTGTTGTATTGAATTGGCCCGACAAATAACCACCAAATGAATTGAAAATTCCTGAAGTGTTGTTTGTACCAGATTCCTTTCCAATGAACATATTGTCGAAGCCCACAGTATTTGCTCTACCTGCGAAATAACCCACAAAAACATTTTGATTCCCGACCGTGTTATTCAAGCCGGCATCTCTCCCAACAAATACGTTGAAACTACCTGTTGTGTTATTATACCCAGATGAATCACCCAGAAAAGCATTATCCCTTCCGCTTGTGTTCTGGTTTCCGCTATGCGTTCCAACAAAAGTGTTGTCATTTCCGGAAACATTTTGATTGCCACTGAATGCTCCAAAAAAAGCATTACTCCTCCCAGTGGTTAAAAACTGTCCGGCCATTCTTCCAACTGCGGTGTTCTGGCCCCCTGTTATTCCGAGCGTAATATCTCCCCTGCCAGCGCTTGCACCAAAAAATGTATTCTCGGAGGCGATTGAATTGAATTGTCCAGAAAAATAGCCGCCAAATGCGTTAAAATTTCCTGTGGTGTTGCTTTCTCCTGATTCTTTTCCTACAAATACATTGTTGAAGCCCACAGTATTTTCTCTTCCCGCACTTTCTCCGACAAAAACATTTTGAACAGCGGTTGTGCCATTCAAACCTGCATCTTTACCGATGTAAACGTTTGAAAAACCTGTGGTGTTATTGTACCCGGATGAATCTCCAAAAAACGAATTACGAATCCCGCTGGAATTTTGGTTGCCGCTGTGCGAGCCAACAAAAACATTATCATGTCCAGAAGTTAAAAACTGTCC
>CAZCKF010000230.1:0-2643 GCA_964499155.1 uncultured Chitinophagaceae bacterium | reverse complement strand
ACCGAAAAATGTATTCTCTGAACCTGTTGAATTAAATTGACCTGAGAAATATCCAAAAAATGAATTCAATCCGCCGGTAGTGTTTTCCCTGCCACTGTTGTAACCAAAAAATGAATTCGGTTGGCCGGATGTATTGTTTCTCCCGGACTGGAATCCGAAGAATGAATTTGCTGTGGCCGTGGTAACGTTAATGCCACTCTCTCTACCCACAAAAGTATTTTGCGCCCCGGTTGTATTGGAGTAACCTGCTGAATCTCCGACAAACGTATTATCATTTCCGGTCGAATTAGTGTATCCACTGTAAGCACCAACAAATACATTGTTGTTTGCAGTTGTCATTAAGAATCCGGCCATCCTGCCTACTGCAGTATTTTTATTTCCAGTTACACCAGAAACAAAATTTCCTCTGCCTGCACTTGCACCGAAAAAAGTATTCTCCGAACCGGTTGTATTAAATTGACCGGAGAAATACCCAAAAAATGAATTCAATCCGCCTGTGGTGTTACGACTGCCGCTGCTGTAGCCAAAAAATGAATTGGGATTTCCCGTTGTGTTATCTCTTCCAGCCTGGAATCCGAAAAATGAATTTGCCAATGCAGTAGTATTATTCATCCCTGATTGATTGCCAACAAAAGTATTTCCCGAAGCTGTGGTATTTGCGTAACCAGCAGAATCTCCAACAAACACATTCGAAATTCCAGTTGTGTTATTTACAGTACCCTAACCAAGTAATTTATTATAAAGAATTGGGTCAATCTTTCCCACCCGAAGATTATTGACCCTGAAATTCAATGGCTGGTTATCAGTTGTGCCAATAAAATCATTAATCGGATTTGTTCCCGCATTGCCATTTATTTTCCATACAACACCACCAACCAATACCTGCTGCCACTGGCTGCCATCCCAATAATAAAATCCGGCTCCACCTCCCCCCGGCAGAAATGGATTTGTATTCCACACAAGCAACCCTGTGGCTGGAGCAACAATGGGTGAAGCACTAGTTATATGAATGAGAACAACACGAGGCACGAGTAGACCTTTGTCTGTTGCGGTGACATCGAGGATTGCACTTACATTTGGTGTGGTTGTGCCAATGCCCACATTTTGTGAAACACCTTGAAAAAAATAAATGCAGAACGCAACAAAGAGAAACGAGCGTTTCATACTGAAAATTTTATTAAGCAAATAGTTGTGTTACTTCATAATTGCATTTTAGTTTTCACAGTATACACGATGTGTTTCCAAACGGGCTATCCTGGTGTTTACAGACCTGGATTATTGAAAGACCGTTACAAAAAAATTCATGGCTGCATGATTCACGACTCCGGCACCTGTATTGGTAAATTTGATTTCAATTGTGTTTGCAGCTGAAACACGAGCACAGGATATTACTGTACCTCCTGATAGAATAGCTGCTGGTGATATAAAAACTGTAGAACCTATTACTGCATCTGGAAATGGTTGCGAAACAATAACACTTGAACCAGCAGCCAGACCGCCCGCACCATCGAGATCAAAATTCAGCGTGTTCTTGATAATATTTGTAAGCACTGTACCATTGGCACCGAGTTTTACAGTTCCTTCCACATCCAGCATTGAAACAGGTGTTAAGACATTAATGCCGACCCTGCCCTGGGAGTCAATCGTCATGTGTGTTGCATTTCCATTGGTTCTGAATCTTAAATCTCTTGTATTTGAAACATTGTAGAGGATGCCACCATCAGCAGTATTATCCTGGTTGCCAAAAAGTATTGCGGAAGTTTGATTTGTATCAGTGAGGAAATTAATATAAGCATCATCTCCGTCTCTTTCAACCACAATTACTGCATCGGTATTGGGTGTGATTCCAGTTAATAAGGGAGATCCGGAAATATGTAATGGTCGTAATGGTGCTGTTAATCCGATACCTACATTGACTGAGGAAGTGGCACCATTGATGCCATTCACACTCCCTAAAACCAAACTGTTGTTTGCAGATACTGAAGCACGTGTCCCTACTGCGGATGCATTGGAAAGATTTGAAACACTTGCCGATGATTGATAGCCAATAAAAATATTGTTACTACCAGTTGAATTCCCTGTACCAGCCGAATCACCTACTGCAGTATTAAAACTTCCTGTTGTGCCATCATGTCCGGCAAATGAACCAAAATGGCTATTAGACCTTCCATTTATATTATTATATCCTGCGGCCTCACCAAAAAAACTGTTGGCCACACCACTGGTATTACTAAACCCTGAGTTTACTCCAAAAAAGCTGTTCGTGTTTCCGGATGTGTTTGTTCTGCCTGAATTGCTTCCGAAAAATGAGTTGGGTCCACCTGTACTTTGCAGCCCTGCGTTTTTACCGAAGAATGAACTGCCTGATACAGAGCCGTTATATCGTCCTGCAGAATCGCCAACAAAAGTATTGTTAGATCCAGAGAAGGTCGATCGACCTGCTTCAACTCCAATAAATACATTGTCACTTCCGCTGGAAAGTGATTGTCCCGCAACGAATCCCACTGCAATATTCTGGTTGCCAGTTATACCTGAAATTTGGGAACCTTGTCCAGTATTGGAACCAACGAAAGTATTTTTACTTCCATTGTTACGGAAGCCCGCATAAATTCCAAAAAACGAGTTGTGTTCACCTGATGTATT
>CAZCKF010000229.1:0-5923 GCA_964499155.1 uncultured Chitinophagaceae bacterium | reverse complement strand
CCGTTTTGCTGAGAATTTGTTACAGGCAATGTATTCACTTCAAAATGCAAATGCGGATTGCTGCTTGATCCGCTGCTGCCGACATATGCGATCACATCTCCTGCGTTCACATTTTGTCCAACAAAAACCTGTGCACTGTTTGTTCGAATGTGCCCATAAAGTGATGTGCTGCTGTCTGCATGACGAATGGCAATATAATTCCAGTTTAAATTTTCACCTGCTGCTCCACAATTGCTTTCATTATTCTGTCCATCCTCTACTGCAACCACCCGTCCCTGTGCTGCCGCAACAATGGCGACATAATCGTTATCCATCATATGCCAGTAAAATGGAAACAGGTCTATATCGATCCCACGATGGCCGTTATATGTGCGCGTCCCGCAATTCCAATCCTGGGTGCCAGCCATGGCGTTCAGATCCACATAATTATTTACAGTGTAGTAGCCGGGCACTTCGCTGTACTCCGGCATTGCTTTTAATGGCCAGATGAATTGCACCTGCGATTCACCTTTGACGACAAATGCGCAAAAAAGTAAAAAAAGAGAATATTTCATTTGATGAAATGGCCATCAAAATTGCTTCAAAGGATAAAGGGAGACAATCCCTTTTTATGGTGATAAACAACGCTCGTTCATTCTTGGAAGGCGGGGCCTCACACTAATTTAGGTGAGACACATATAGTTTGTTCAGATAGTTTTCATTTCACTATTGGCAATTCTATAAATGAAACTCTGGTCTTATTTCTGTAAATACTGTACGTAGGAATACCTTCCTTCGGAACTCTGTCAAAAGTGTCCTTGTCTGCTCCGGCAATTGCAATCCGGATCGAATGTCCTTTTTTAATTAAAACCGAAATAGGCCATAATTTAAATGAAATCTTTTCGATCCTATTGACCGGCATGGGTGATGCATCGGATTTATTAAATGAATGGTATGGTAATTCTCCAAACATTTTATTCTTTGATAGTTTACGGTGTTCAAGCAATAGTCCTCCCTCAGTTATATACCGGCTCCTTCCATTTTCATCAACATCTTCCAGGTAGACAAAAATTGCAGCATTCTGATGCGAAGAAGACAGGCTTAAAGTGATTGAAGGAGTTCCGGTAATTTGAAGATCTTCTTTTAATGGTTCGCTTGTGTAGGTGAGCATTAATGAATCAGCAGCATTCCTGTTGTCAAAATTCAGAATGGGTTTTCCCATTTGAGTGGCCCACCTGTTATTTTTCCCTGTAGAAACGGAAAAGTCAACCGTGTATTTATCGACGCCTTGCTGTTTAAGTGGAGTCGAAGTGTTCAGCTTTCCTTTTTCATGAAAGAAATATTTAATTCTTTTATGTCCAACAGGTGGCCACACATTTGATTCTTTGAAAGTTTCTTCACCAAAATTGTAGTATTTAATTGCCGGCCAATTCTGTACTCCTTTATCCTTGCCTTTGAGATAGTGATCAAAAAAATCCAGTTGGAGTTGCATTTGTTCATTAGTAGAAGGAACCGGTGCAACTACTTTATTTGAAACTAAATAAGGACTGGCATGAGAGATCCCGCCATGTCCATTTGGCATCATTAATACTTTCTGTGGGTTTTTGAAATTGTTTAATCTCAGCAGAGAGCCTTCTGCTGTTCCGGCATCCAACCAACTGGTAATAACGAGCATTGGCACTTTTGATTCTGAGATCTCTTTTTCCCAATTAATTGGCGAACATTCGAGATAGGTAAACATTCCAAATTTCGAATCCTTATATTTTGCATTGATGGTGCTTTCGAGAACAACAGGGTTATTGCGGTGTTCTGCGATCGCTTCATCGGGCCTGTTTTCTGTAACGCGTTTTACACTTGATTTTAATTTCTCTGTTGCGTTATTATCCAATGAATGCACAAACTCACTCCATTGAGCTATAAATCCTGTAGCGATCAATCCGTACGGTCGCGTTGGACTTTCATAAATATCGAAATCAGACCAGCCGGGAATCACAGCTTTCACTGCTTTATGTTTGGTTGCACATAACAATTCAGCAGTTGTCCCTGAGTACGAGCCGCCGTAAGCACCAACATTACCATCAGACCAGGGTTGACTCACTATCCAATCAACCACATATTTAGCGTCTTCAACCTCGATAGGCGTGTATTCTCCCGGTCTTGTTCCATAAGAAGCACCAGTACCTCTTACATCAACTTTTACGAGGATATATTCGTTGGCTAAAAAATTTCTATCTAGTCTGTTTAATGACGGATTAGGTTTACCGGTTTGCGGATTTTCAGAACCTCTCCAATACCTTGTAAATTCACAAAGCACTGGTAATTTTTGATTTTTATAGTCAGCGGGAAAATGCACATCAACAGCTAGTTTTATTCCATCAACTGCAGGAACATAGTAAGACTTGCTGGAGGAAGTTGCCTGTCCATTAACCTGTTGTTGTGTCATTAATGTGAAATAACCAAAAATTAAAATGTATTTCATTTATTTCCATTTTGACTACTATCAGAAAAAATTGTGGTATAGACCTGCCAGCTCAATTTAATAAAACCTTTTATCGTTGATGCATTACCTTATCATAAAGTTCTTTCAGTTGGGTATCACCAAAACCATAAATACTTTCCCTCCTCCAGAATTCTTTAAATACCTCGTGAAAATCCGTTGAAATATTTTTTGTGATCTCCATCAAGACTCTTTCAGGTCTTCCCTCTTTGCCATCTTTTGGAAATCGTTCAACATGCGCTTTTACTATATCCTGCAAATACGGAAATGCCTGAGATTCATTTTTTGCAAGACGAATTAATTCCTCAAGATCATTAGACTTATAAGCTTGCCATAATTCTTGTCCGAATTGCAAATCATTTTCATTTAAAAAAATTCTATCAGCAAAACAAATTTGCAGTTCACCTGGTGTTGCCTGTCCAAATCCATTCCAAAACTGTTTATCATTTCTGTCTAAATAAGAAGTATAAACAGCATACACTTTTTTGTTTATTGACAAACTATTGATGATCGAAATAATAAACCACATATTAACCTGGCAGAACAGATCATATTCAAACCAAAGATTGAATTCTGAATTGTCTGGCGCATTAATTATTTTTTCAAATTCTTTTACAACGTAGCTATGGTATTCAGTTTCTGTCGCTCCATGGTGCCTCGCCCTGGTTCGCCAAAAATCATTCAGATTATCACCTGACAAGTCGCCATCAATAAGCGCTTCTCTTGCAACTATAATATCTCCTTCAATTTTAGCGTCAGGAAAACTATGTGCAAGTGAATCTCCGTTTAAGATATTGTAAACCATGATTATGATGTCCCCGGTAACTGAAGCCGAATATGAACTAAAGTACCAGTTTTTATTTCTACTGCTTAATAGCCTGAGATAAATAAATATGTACCGTCGGTTGTTCTGTCACTGAAACTCGCCAAGGTTTTCGGAAAAAAGGTAGAAGATATTTTCAAATTAGATCAGTCAGATTAGAAGTGCCTGACCATTTTACTGCCTGAAAAAAACTCCGCATAAAACAACATCCTCCTTCGTAATCATACGATGATTTCCTTCTCACAAAAACATCCTGCAGATTTTCCCTCCTGAACTTTTTATCCACAGTAAAAAACATAAGTAGAACACCAGTTTTTTTCGGTCAAATGTACCTTGTAACGGCATCTGCAGCATTGTACATTTATTCAAATCTTGTACCTGTGAGAATGAAAAAAATTTACACCCGAGTACAAGCCGCCACAAAGATCATCACCATTTCTTTATTGTTGTTGAACAGCCACTTTTTACATGCGCAATGCGCTGCAGGAAACAGCACCGCAAATGTGAATTGGGACAACCTGGATTACCTCATTACCACAGGTAACTATGCAGGTTATGTAACGGCTGCGATGAGCAGCAGGCAATCATTCATCATTGGCGTGAACAATGTAACCATCAACGCAGCTTCTACTATTTCCACGTCAGGAGAAAATACATCGCATACCGGAGAGACAGGTTCATTTGGAACCGGGGCTGATGTGTCGTACAACGGCAATGGTACGATCACAATCACCTTCCGTGATGAAGTTACCAACCTGCAATTTTCATTGTATGATATTGATGTCAGCCAGAGACTGAGTGTTACTGCTGCAAATTCACTTGGCATTTCGCAACCAATTTTTATGACGATTCCAACCGGAGGAACAGTTTCCGTTACAGGTTATGGAACCAACAATGCAATTGGCCAGGCACCGGCTGGTGCTGCTGCAAACAACGTTAATACCGCAACGGTAAATATCAGGATCGCCCCTTCAGTGAAATCGGTAACAATGAATATCAGCGGAACTGCAGGTGATTTCTGGTTGTCTGATCTTTCAGCATGTGTTACCGGATCTTTTCCCATTGATTATTTCACAGCAATGCGGCCTTTCACAGGACAACCTACTTATGTGATAGGTACATCTGATACAAATACCGTTTCATTGATCAATACTTCAACAGGACAGGCGAAAATGATCTTCCAGGATGTAACATCACCGAGATACATCAACGGAATTGCTTACGATCACCTGCAACACAACTTATATTATGTAATTGATTTCACGCCGAATCCTGCCATCAACAAAACGATCAAGCGATTCAATTTTGATACGGAAACGATGAGCGTGGTTGTACCCAATGTGAATACACTTGGCATTCCCACATTCAGTCGTGGTGTTGAATCAGCAGGTTGCACATTTTATGACAACGATCTTTATTTTGGCGTTGAAGGAAATCTCACACCGGGAAATAACAGCGGCCGGGAAACAATCATCTGGCGCATTGAATTTGATGCACCCGGTGGAGCACCAATTAGTGCTGCGCAAGTTTATGCTACCCCATCAGACAATGGTGCTGGTACGTCATTGCATGATTGGAATGACTTCACTATTGCAGATGGAATACTTGTGGATTTTGCTGGATCTCCCACTGCAACAGCAAGACGATTTACACACTATGATCTGCAATCGCAACAGATCGTAAATAATTATTACACTGGTGGATTAACGCCGAGACAGGCCGGCATCACCTGGAATGATACACGTTATTGGGTGTATGATGGTGTTGCAGTGTACAATGAAAATGGAACCATTGGAACTCCCATACCAATCAGCGGAGCCACTGCACATGATTGGATTGGCTTCTGCGGTGATGCAACAGGCTTTCGACCAAAAAGTGATTTCGGTGACGCACCGTCGACCTATGATCCCGTAGCGCTTAGTCCTGCACTGCATGAAAAAGATACTGCACTGCGACTTGGGCCGACATGGGACCAGGAATTCAATAAAATTTCTTCAGTGAATGCTGATGCAGATGGAAGTGACGAAGATGGAATAGCATCCGTGAATGTACTGGATGCGGATGTAACAAATTACATCGCCGAGATTACGATCTATAATAACACCGGTGGAAATGCATCGCTTGTTGCATGGCTTGATATCGATGGCAATGGAACGTTTGAAGCAGGTGAAGGCCGGGGTGTTGTCGTACCACATGGTGGAACTACTTTGCAAAAAAGAACTCTATCGTGGATGGGCATCAACACACCGCTTATTCCCGGTCAAAGAACCTATTTACGTGTACGTGTTGCACGCAGCGGACTGGGAGTAAATTATCCAACAGGTTATTTTCCCAATGGTGAAATAGAAGACTACCCCGTGTATATCGCCATCATCTTGCCCGTAACACTGTTGTCATTCGAAGCAGAAAAAATAAATGAGCAGGTGAGTTTGAAATGGACAACCAAGCAGGAAGCAAATGTTGAACATTATGAAATTGAAAGAAGCAGGGATAATTTATCATGGCAGACAATCGGAAATGTAAATGCGAACAATATTGATGGAGTTCAGGAATATTCATTTGTCGACAAGTTCCCACTTCCAGGAAAATCTTTTTACAGGTTAAAGATTGTAAACAAGCAGGGA
>CAZCKF010000228.1:4540-5997 GCA_964499155.1 uncultured Chitinophagaceae bacterium | reverse complement strand
TTTAATGGAACTGGAGCATGTTCAAAATGCTTGTATTTACCCAAAAGCCTACCAATAAAATAAGTGAATGGGATAATGAACTTTTTTACAAATCCAGGAATTTCCGGCAAGTCAAACTCGCTTTTATACTTCGTAATCAGGTAAGCACCATCAAACTTTTCCGGTTCTGTTTTACCTGATTTATTTTGCGCAGCAAAAACAGAGGAAAGAAAAAACACAAGGTTATTGGCTGGAAATACCCAACCCTTACAATGTAAAATATCATCACCGTCATTCCAGAAACGATGGGGAATCCCACGTTTGAACACAACAGTTTCTCCCTGCTTTACATGCCGAACTGGTTGTCCCTTTATCTGGTAAGCAAGACTTCCATACACAACGGTCAGAGCTTCATCCTGCAGCCAATGTGTATGCATAACCGGGCCAACACCAGGTTTCACATAATTCTCGATAATCAGCCTGTCGCCTTCAGCTTCTTTCTGCACTTCAAGAACGGTTAGTTTTTCTCCGAAGTGATTTTCGATCGTATGAGGAAAGGTATAGTTCATGACAAATGTGTTTTGTGGTGCAAACATATTGCTGCTGAACACCTGATTAAATGACAAGCTTTATTAATTGTCCAGAAATCCCGATCAGTTGGGTATTGTTTGTAATGAATTGGAAGTAGGATTACAATTCAGATAGATGAAAGTATGCTTGTCCCCTGTGAAGCAACCATTTTCCACTTTCCTTCACGTTTAACCCAAACATCATAAAACCGGGTACGGCGATTTTGAAAAGGGCCATCTTTGGTTGATCCGAATGTAACAATGACAAAGGTTACGACTGCAGTATTATCATATATCTTGACCCGCATGTCCTCAAGGTGAAAAGTATCGATAACATGTCCATTTTTTAACCGTTGACTGATATTATCGTGCATTGCTTTTAAATCTTCCGCTTTGCCCGTTAATCCATCCAGTCCGACATATACATAACTCGTGTCCATCAAAGCAGATATTGTTGAGGTGTCCAGTTTAAATTCGGCTACCAGCCATTCATGTTCCAGTTTCTTAAGGTTATCGATATCGTTTTCCACAGATGTTTGATTTACCTCCGCTGTGCATCCCGAAAAAATATAGCTGAATACAATAAGCACTGAGAAATTATATTTCATTCCTGATTATTTATTTAATTGAATATCTGTGTTTTTAACCAGGTTCCAAAAGCTGATCTTTCTTCTCTTTTTAAAACCCAGCTTTTCATACAAAGCAATGGCTGAAATATTTTTCTCAGATACATGTAAAAAAGGAATTTTATTCTCCCTTTGAATTTTGAAAACGGTGTGAGTAACTAACTGTTTGGCAAATCCCTTTCCAGTAAAATTCGGATGCGTCACAACTCCGCTAACCTCGGTAAATCCATTCATTTTCATTCTCTCTCCTGTAACAGCGACAAGTATATCATGCTTGAAAATT
>CAZCKF010000228.1:0-4530 GCA_964499155.1 uncultured Chitinophagaceae bacterium | reverse complement strand
CTGTTTTAGTCATGAAATATCCTGGTTGTACAAGATTTACAAGATTGAATAATGCGTTTGAATGTTCAACAGACAATTCAATGATTTTTTCTGTTGCCGGAGATTCAGCAAGTTTGTCAAGTATCATCTGTTCACAAACCAGTTCATGTTTGAGCTTAATCTCGTAACTGAATATTGGCTTATTTCCTACCACGTAAAATGAATCAATCGTTTTTGAATAAATATCTATGGCCTCAGCTGTTTTATCCAAATTGTCACATGCGCCGAAAGGAGCGTAGTCCGGGTGATAAAATTTTACATCACCATAGTTAATTGAAAACTCCCGATGTTTTTCTGATAATGAATACCAGACCGGATTATCAAGTTTTGCAATACTCACTAAATTGAAGATGCGGAATTTGAAGATTAAGATTTATTATTCGAATATTTAAATAGATTACTAAACGTTTGGCGTGATTCAATTACACCTCGTATCAAACATATTAAATATTTGATACAGTAAAAGAATCGAAAATTTGTAATCTAGAATCTGCAATTGCAGTTATTCAGTCGAACCAAAAATACTTCCAATTCTCCTGCTCCATTTCTTTAGAGAAATGATAACCACGTTGCCTGTTTATGTCGGAACGAGATAAGTGTAGCAAATCATAATTATGACTGCTGATTTGCTGCTCACCCAGTTTGTTGTACATCACGATCTCTTTTACACCAATGGAATATGAGAATTGTTCAAAAAACAGGTTGTATGCATGTCCATGTGGTTCATAATAAAACCTGTAAATGCCTTTTACCAGTGGGTCATAATCTTCATGTAATGAGTGCAGTGAAGGAGGGTATTGTCCGTTTCTTTGATAATAGTTCTCTATATCGGCAATTAAGGGTTCACTGTTTTTTATCGCGCGATTTCGGCTGAACTCAGTCGCTGGTACTATCCACAACATTCTGATCAGGCAAACAATCAGGGGAATGAAAATGAGATAGAATGGGAGAAGGTTTATTTTTTTAGATGGATGATTTTTTGATCTTTTTATTCGAACCATCAGCTTGAACAAAACATAGGCATTTAAAGCTGAAAGTGCCAATGCAAATACAATATGTTGCATGGCAAAAGCAGAAAATGATATTATCACAGCCAACAATCCTGCAATCACGATGGCAGCGCATAAAAATCTGTAATTGTAATTAATAGTTGGATCATTTTTTCTCTTACGATTTTGCCATATAAATAGAAGCCATAAGAAACCCAGAGGCACAAAAAGCAACCCGACGAAAACTGCTATCTGCGTTATAAATGAGATGGTGGTGGCATGCGCATCATAACTGCCAGGAATGAAGGGATAAAAAATAAAAAAAACCAGGATTACGCAAATAATTGAAATCCTGGTTAAATGCACCAACATGTCATTGTTGTTTCGGAGGTGATGATGAAAACTACATATTTTTCATTTATAATAGGAATATTCTGTCACTTCAATCCTGGTAACTGGGGTGGAATATGTGGATCGTATATGTGTGTCAGTGGGATTACCATATCTGTCTATTTTCACTTGTACATACACACTTTCATCAAAAGCATTTTCCATAGGATAAATCACTCGCTTTCTTTCAACATACCTGTTTTTGCCGAGGGAATTAACCACGATGTATTGCTGGTCTAACACTCCACTCCAGGGTTTCAGAATTTTTACTTCATAAATAAGTTCTCTGCCCTGCGAATTGAGTGTGAACCAAATTTCCTGGTTTTTTTGACGAACCCTGCCAGTATCAAAGATGAAATTATATTGCACATAATGAAAATCATCCATCCATCTTATCTCTGCTTCTTCAAATAATTTCCTTGCATTATCGTATGCTTTAAAGCCTTTCTTTCTATTGTTTTTATCAAATTCCCATACAACTGTATTTGTATAGATTGTCGTTTTGTTATTGTAGTGGTATGGAGTAATTGTAATTATTGAATCCAGGTTTCCGCTCCTGTTAAAATGATAAATTCTTTTGAATTCAAACGTATCGCGGCTGGAAACGCTGTATAAATTACTTCCTCCAGTGCCTTTCTTTTCAGAAATGTTAATGTGTTTATAGAGCGTCATGGTTTTCACATCGCCAACGAGTCCATACTCTTTCAGATCAGTATGTGTGCTGTTTTGCCCAGCTACAAATTGAATTGAAAAACTGAATGCCAGGGTGACACGGATCAGACTTATCATCATGGTGGATATTATTAGCAACAAGAAAAGAAAAATCCATCAATTTTTCCCAATGCAATCGAATCAGAACGCGAATGCTAATAGAAATATTAAATTTTAAGAGGTGACTCCTACGGAGCCCGGTCACCTTAATACTTCGTTTCTACAAGAGGCGACACCTACGTGGCCGACTTTGGTTGCCCATCGCAATGCAGCCAATAATTAACACGCGATTTAATAATGATATTGATCTTCTCCGCGGTTGAAAAATATATGTTGTAAAGCAGAGTAGGCGAACCAGTCAACAATTAGCCAACAGGCTCAATATTATTTTGAGCTTCGAACGTTCTCCATCAATTCTAAATTGTCGATGCGCAGCTATTGACAGCGGCCTCCAAAAGCCAAAAGCTAACAGCCAACAGCCTCTCTCTAGAACGCTTTCTGCCCCTCATTCAACAGCACCGGCTCTCCAAATCCCAGGTCCTTCAACCTGTCCTTTTGTGTTTTAGCATCACCCACCACCAGCCAGATCATCCTGTTTGGATCAAGATATTTTCTTGCAAGCTCACGGATTTTTTCAACGGTCATTTCATTTACGATCTTTTCTCTTTGTGTTACATAATCATATTTCCAGCCATACTTGCTGATGTTGTCAAGCATATTGAGCTTGGCGCCTGCTGTTTCAAATGCCCTTGCGTTACTTTTTATTAAAGAACTTTTGGTTGTTGCCAAATCAGCTTCTGTATAATTTTTACCGAAATCGGTTACAATACTTTTGATCAGTTCTGCAGATTCCAGTGTCACGTTTGAACGCACACCACTTGCAATGGTAAATGGTCCCGGTGTTTTTGTTCCTGAAAACGAAGAAGAAATTCCGTAAGTGTAACCTTTTCCTTCGCGTAATTGTTGTGTAAGCTGAGAAGCAAAACCTCCACCGCCGAGAATGTAATTCATCACAGTGACAGGATAATAATCAGGATCCGTTGCTGCCAGTGCCGGGTATCCAAATCGCAAAACAGACTGTTTTGCATCTGGCACATCATAAAAATATACCTGCGCTTTTGCAGGCACTTTAGCGATAGACCATTTGGACATATCGACTGGTGGAATCGTTTTCCATTTTGCTACAAGATTATTCAATGGTGCAATCACCTTTGCTTTATCAATGGCACCCACTACATGCATGCGTGCAATAGCAGGAGAAAAGTTTTTGTTGTAATAACCTTTCAGGTCATCAAGCGTAATCGCATTCACGGTTTCTATTGTACCCAGCAGGTTGCGAGATCGAATATTATCCTTTCCATAAATCAATTGGTTGTAATTGATCTGTGCTACTGCATTCGGGTTGCCTTCCTGTTCGCGGATCTGGCTGATAACACGCGACTTGACCAATTCAAATTCTTTTGCGTCCCATCTTGGTTCAAGCAACATCTCTTCAATCAATGCAAGTACCGCATTATAGTTTCGAGCAAGCGTGTTGGCTGTGATCCTGATGTCTTCTGTTCCTGCAGAAATATTGATTGAAGCTCCCAGTGATTGAATAGCTTCTTCCAGCTCAACAGGGGTTTTCTTTTTTGTACCCTGAGATAACATACGCGCCACGAGATTTGCGACGCCAACTTTATTAATGTCATCCTGCAGCAAACCGCCTTCAATAACAATTTCAAATTGAACAAGTGGAACTTCATTATTCTGGATGCCATACACGCGCATTCCATTTGCCAGTTTGGTTTCCCAAATAGCCGGAACTTTTATTTTTGGAACTGCACCATATGGGGGTTCCTTGCTTCTGTCAAATGATGATGGTGTGCGTGTATAAGTTGCTTTCACATTGGGATCAACCTGCTCATTATCATTTGCAGCGATTTGTTCTTCTACAACTTCGGCTTTTTTTGAATTCTCAAGTGCAAGCGCAGACTTGCCCTTTGGGACAAAACTGGTTGCAACAAAATTTTTTCCTTTGATATATTTTTGATAAACGCGCATAACATCTGCAGGCGTTACAGCAAGAATACGCTGAATGTCTTTTTGAATAAAACCCGGGTCACCAGCAAAAATGTTGTACTGAGCAAGCACGGCACCTTTTCCCAGCACACTGGAAAGAGAATTGTAAAACTGTCTTTCCTGGCCGGACTTGATTCGCTTCAGATCTCTTTCTGAAATTCCTTCCTTTTCAAATTTTGCAAATGTTTCGTTGATGGCAGCAGCAACGTCATCGAGATCTTTATCGGCAAAGGCTCTGATTGAAACATAAAATTGACCTGCTAATTCAGATTCCTCGTGAAATACAGAAACGTTCGGACTTAGTTTTTTGTTCTCAACCAGCACCTGGTAAAATGGCGCA
>CAZCKF010000227.1:0-6012 GCA_964499155.1 uncultured Chitinophagaceae bacterium | reverse complement strand
GGATGTTGCGCGCTATGCTGACAGTTACGGATACCAGGATGATAATATACGTACGCAATGGCCCTGGAGAGATTGGTTGATACATGCGTTCAATAAAAATATCCGTTACGACGAATTCCTTACATGGCAGGTTGCGGGTGATATGCTGCCCAATGCAACGAAGGAACAGGTATTGGCTACAGGATTTTTCCGCAACCATAAATACACAGAAGAAGGCGGAGTGATCGATGAAGAATACAGGATTGAATATCTGATCGATAAAACAAAAACGTTTGGTAAGGGAATTCTCGGATTGACGATAGAATGTGCCCAGTGCCACGATCATAAGTATGATCCTTTTAAACAAAAAGATTATTACTCCCTGCTTGCGTTTTTCAACAACACAAAGGAAAAAGGGTATGAAGGAGATGTAACACAATCAAAACCGGCAAAAAATCCATTGATAAATATCAGTGATGATGATATAAAAACGATTTTATCATTCATAAATAAAAAAGATACAGGGAATCTGACTGTATCGGTAATGAATGAAGACACATTGCGCAAAACATTTATCCTTGACCGTGGAATATATAATATGCCCACGACTGAAGTCCAACCTGAAGCAATACCGGCTGTAATGAAATTTGAAAATAGATTTCCGGCAAACAGGATGGGTTTAGCGCAATGGACAGTGGACAAAAGAAACCCCTTAACTGCAAGAGTATTTGTTAACCAACTTTGGCAGCAAATTTTTGGAATAGGCATTGTCAAAACAGCCGGAGATTTTGGCATGCAGGGTGAATTGCCATCACATCCGGAGCTGCTCGATTGGCTGGCTGTCGATTTTATGGAAAGTGGATGGAACATCAAACAATTGGTGAAAAAGATCATGCTATCCGCTACTTACCGTCAATCTGCAAAAACCAATGATGATAAATTGAAAAAAGATCCCGAGAATATTTATTTATCTCGCGGTCCAAGAACAAGATTGAATGCTGAATTTATCCGTGACCTGGTTTTAGCAGGCAGTGGGTTGCTTAATAAAACAATCGGAGGTCCAAGTGTAAAACCTTACCAGCCGAAAGGTATGTGGGAAGCTGCCACATCGGGCCGGGGTGTATTGGCAACATATAAACAGGATGAGGGTGATGCACTTTACAGAAGAGGCATGTATACATTTATTAAACTCACTGTACCACCTCCTTCCATGATCCTGTTTGATGCCAGCAACCGTGAGTCATTGATCATGATGAATGACCCAACCGTGCTTGAAGCATCAAGAGTGCTCGCTCAAAAATTACATGGTGAATCATCAACAACAGAAGAAAAGATCATCAAAGCTTTTCGGTTAATTGTTTGTCGTAAACCATCGGATAAAGAATTGTCTGTTTTAAAAAAATATTACGATGAACAATTGCAGCTCTTTCGGCAAAATAAATTGAACGCCCTTACAACCCTGCAAGCAGGTGAATACCCTTTGAATGAAAAACTGGATCTGAATGTTTCAGCAGCGCTAATGAAAGTGGTTAATACAATTTATAATTTGGAAGAGACGATTACGAAAACGTAGCTCATCCCCTGAATGGAAAAAATAATTCATGCAAAAAGAAATTCTCGAACACCAACTGAACATTAACCGACGCCGGTTTCTATCAAGATTAAGTCTTGGTATTGGCAGCGTGGCCCTTGGTTCATTATTGATCCCCGATTTGTTTGGCGGTGGTAGCGAAGAAGAATTAGCAGTGACGGGTCTTCCTCATTTTGCGCCAAAGGCAAAAAGGATCATTTATTTGTTTCAGAATGGTGCTCCTTCTCAACTCGATCTTTTCGATTACAAACCCAAGCTGAATGAAATGTTCGGTGAAGAACTACCTGCATCAATCAGAATGGGACAGCGACTCACAGGCATGACGGCTGATCAAAAGAAATTTCCTCTCGCAGGTTCATATTTTAAATTCAATCAGCATGGGCAACATCGTATGTGGTTTAGCGAACTGTTGCCACATACAGCGGCCATTGCCGATGAGTTATGCGTTATCAAAACATTACACACCGAGGCTATCAATCATGATCCGGCATTAACATTTTTTCAAACCGGTGCGCAGGTTGGGAATCGACCAAGCATGGGTTCATGGCTCAGTTATGGTTTGGGAAGTGAGAATAAAAACCTGCCAGCATTTTGTGTATTGCTATCAAAAGGAAAAGGAAATGGGCAGGGTGTGTATTCGAAATTATGGACAAACGGATTTTTGGATTCGTATCACCAGGGAGTGCAATTCAGCAGCGGTGAAAACCCGGTTTTATATTTAAATAATCCTGATGGAATAGATAAACAAGACCGAAGAAAGATGCTCGATAATCTTTCTGCATTGAATGAAGAATCGTATAAAGAATTTGGCGACCCGGAGATTCATACGAAGATCCAGCAATATGAAATGGCTTATCGCATGCAGACAGCCGTTCCGGAAATTACCGACATGAGCAAAGAGCCTGAGGATACTATTAAATTATACGGGCCTGATTGTCTGATACCTGGGACTTATGCTGCTAATTGTTTACTGGCGCGTAAACTTTCTGAAAATGGAGTTCGTTTTGTACAACTCTATCACCAGGGTTGGGATGGTCATGGGAATTTACCGGGAGAAATCCGTGGACAATGTATGGATACAGATCGTGCAAGTGCAGGGTTGATAACCGATTTAAAGCAAAGAGGACTTCTTGATGAAACGCTTGTGATCTGGGGTGGCGAGTTTGGCCGAACCAATTACTGCCAGGGCGAATTAAAAAAAGATAATTATGGAAGGGATCATCATCCACGATGCTTTACGGTGTGGATGGCCGGCGGTGGCGTGAAGCCTGGAGTGTATGGTGAAACAGATGAATTTGGATATAACATCGCAAAAGATCCTGTACACGTTCATGATTTTCATGCAACGATCCTGCACCTGATGGGATTGAATCACGAACAACTTACATTCAAACATCTTGGTCGACGTTACAGGCTTACTGATGTTTCAGTAACTGTAGTAAACAATTTGTTGGCGTAATGAGTTCCGTAAAATAAAATAAATGAACAGAAAAGAATTCATTCACAAAACATCATTTGCAGCAACAGGTGTTTTATTCATTCCTTCATTTTTGAGGTCAAATGAAAACCAAATTCTTGGACATAATAATAAACGCTATCGCATTAATACCAAATGGAGCAAGGCGGATAGTATGAGATATCCTGTTAAGGATTGCCATGAAATGGTACAGGATAAAAAAGGAAGGATTGTACTGCTCACCAACGAAACAAAGAACAATGTGCTTATCTATGACAGGTCGGGCAAATTATTAAAAACATGGGGTACTGAATACCCGGGTGCGCATGGGTTGACCTTGTTCAATGAGAACGGTGAAGATGTATTATTCATATGTGATAATACTCTCCACCAGGTAATTAAGACAACTATTAAGGGGAAAGTGTTGATGAAGCTGGATTATCCGAAGGAAACAGGAGAGTATACTAAGCCCGATGAATATATTCCTACCGAAACAGCTATTGCACCAAATGGTGATATCTATGTGGCTGATGGATATGGAAAGGATTTTATTATACAATACAATCATAAAGGAGAATATATCCGGCATTTCGGCGGAAGAGGCACAGAAGAAAAGTTTTTAAAAAATGCTCATGGTATTTGCATAGATAACCGCGATAAAAAAAATCCTGTTTTGATGGTTACATCGCGGGAGCAACACGCATTCAAACGTTATACGATGAATGGTGAATTCATTGATACCATCCCACTGCCCGGTGCATGGGTGTGCAGGCCTGTTATTAAGGGTGATTATTTATATGCCGCGGTATTGCAAAGCAATAATAATCTTTGGAAGCAATCGGGATTTGTAACCATACTTGATAGGAACAATAAAGTAGTTTCCAATCTTGCAGGCAGTGAACCAATATATAGAGACGGGAAACCCGAGGAAATGTATCAAACCAATAAAGTATTTCAATATCCGCATGATGTATGCATTGACGATGATGAAAACATGTATGTCGCTCAATGGAATTCAGGAAAAGAATATCCTTACAAACTCGAACCTGTTGTTTAATTGACCGTTGAACAGAAACCAAAACATACTATTCAATATTACGTTTGCCATTAATTGCCTGCTGATCTTCCTCTTACTATTTGAAAGCAGGATTGTATTGCCTGCGTGGTTACAAGTAGCAGGACGTATGCACCCAATGATCCTTCACTTTCCTATTGCATTTGTTGTATCGTATGTATTGTATGCTTTATTTTTTCAGAAAAGATTCACTCCACCAACAATTGCAATACATTTTGGCGAATGGCTGTTATTGCTCTCCGCATTTACTACTGCTATTACCGCATTGATGGGTTTGTTTTTGTCGAGAGAAGAAGGATATGATCCGGAAGCATTGCTATGGCATAAATGGGGCGGAGCCGGTGTTTCATTATTCCTGTTGTTATGGTATGTAATGAGGAATAAGTTAGCCGGATCGAAGACAGGAACGATTACTGCAACATTGTTTGCTTTTGCCGCCATCATTTTCACGGGGCACCAGGGTGCAGGCATTACGCATGGGCAGAATTTTTTACTCGCACCGCTACTCCCTGAAAATAAGCAACCACAGGTTTTACTGGAGGATGCAGAAGTGTACACGCACATGGTCAAACCCATTCTTGAGGCAAAATGCATGAACTGTCACAACAGTAAGAAGGCAAAGGGTGACCTGGTGATGGAAACAAAAGAGCTTTTGGAAAAAGGAGGAAAGAATGGCAAACTATGGGACAGCACAGAAACTGATTTCGGCTTGATGATGAGAAGGATTCACTTGCCCCTGGAGGCAAAGAAACACATGCCGCCACAAGGCAAACCACAATTGACAGAAGATGAAATTTCAATTCTGCGCAATTGGATAATGAACGGCGCAGATTTCAGCACCAAAGTCACTGACCTCGCAACAACTGATGAATTAAGAAAGATCGCAGAAAGAACCTTTTCATCAATAGAAACAGATGAATATGATTTTGAAGCTGCAGATGAAAGCAAGGTTCAATCACTTAACAATAATTATCGGGTTGTTTATCCATTAGCCAAAAACTCGCCGGCATTGGGGGCGGAGTTTTTCAGCGAATCAGATTTCAAGTCAGAGAGTTTAAAGGACCTGCTGGATGTAAAACAACAACTGGTTACTCTTAACCTCAACAAGATGCCGGTCAAAGATGAAGATTTGAAAGTAATCAGTCAGTTCAGCCAGTTGAGAAAACTGAACCTTTCATTCACCGATATTACGGGTGCAAGCATAGATGAGCTGAAGAATTTGAAAGAATTAAAACAATTGTCTTTGTCGGGAGCAAAAATCCAACCGGGTGCATTGAAGAAAATTGCTGCGCTAAAGCACCTGAACAAACTTTATTTATGGAACACAGGATTAACAGATAATGAGATCAAACAACTGGAAAATAAAAACCTTGTAATAGAAACGGGATTTCAGGGTGATACCATCAAATTAAAACTTACACCACCCATTTTAGAAAATGAGGAACAGGTAATCATAAATCCGCAGCCGCTGTTGCTAAAGCATTATATCAATGGTGTTACTATCCGGTATACACTTGATGGCACAGATCCGGACAGTTTACGATCGCCGGCTTATAACCAAAACTCAACGATTAGCGGCAATGCACCTTTGAAGGCAATTGCATTTAAGCCCGGCTGGTATAGCAGTGATACACTCGATGCTGATTTTTATACAGCCAAATACAGACCCGATTCATTGATTCATTTATTACCTCCTGATAAGAGTTATAAGGATGACAAAGGAAAAACATTGATCGACCTGGTTACAGGAGATGGCAATTTTGGAAGTGGCAAATGGGTTGGGTTCAGGAATAATAATATGGATGCACTGATTGTTTTCAATCAGCCTTGTTCCATATCAAGTGTTATGGTAAGCAGTTTGATTGATATTGGCGGCTATATTATGCCGCCGTTGTCACTTGAATTATGGGG
>CAZCKF010000226.1:2454-6043 GCA_964499155.1 uncultured Chitinophagaceae bacterium | reverse complement strand
GTGTGTGGCTGCATTGTTCCTGGTAGCAGCTTTTTTATTCCTTTTTTCTAAACGACTTCCTGCAGGAACTTCCGAATCAATTATTGAACGATCGCCAAAGGCAACTACGGCATTGATCGTTATTACGATCTTACTGATTGGTGTTTTCATTCCAGTTTTTGCAAGCTATGTTGATGTTGATCCCAATCCAACCGTGGATGAAAAACACAACCTGGAAATGTATAGGCTACGTTGGCTGCTTGCTGCGCTTGCAATTATTGTGATCGGTTTGTTGTTGTCGAATAAACGTGCAACACGCAATCCAGCAGGTTGGGGTGCCATGCAGTATCCGCAGCTTGTACTTGGTATGCTGGGGATATTCACCTATGTGGGCGTTGAAGTAACCATTGCAAGTAATCTCTCTGAATTATTAAAATTGGAAGAGTATGGTGCTCTTTCCGCAGCAGAAACTGCTCCCTACATTTCATTATACTGGGGAAGTTTAATGGTGGGAAGATGGGCTGGTGCCATTCCAGTTTTTAATCCGAGCAAGTCAATGAAAAATATTTTGCTTGCTGTGGTACCGCTTGTTGCGTTTGGAATTGTGATTGGGGTGAATTCAATTGCGAAAAATGATATGAGCCCCCTGTATGGTTATATCATTTGTGTTATCATTCAAATTATTGCTTTTTATATCAGTCGCGAAAAACCTGCACTGATGCTCATGATATTTAGTGTACTTGGTGTTCTAGCCATGCTTGTTGGCCTTATCACCGAAGGAACACCTTCTGTGTATGCGTTCCTGAGCGGCGGTTTATTCTGTTCAATCATGTGGCCTTGCATATTTGCCTTATCGATTGCAGGTCTTGGAAAATATACAACCCAGGGTTCTGCATTTCTTATTATGATGATCCTTGGTGGTGCGATCATTCCTCCGATACAGGGAAAACTTGCAGATGTTATGGGCATCAAACAATCTTACTGGATCGCAGTCGTCTGTTTTATTTACCTCGCGTTCTTTGCATGGGCAGTGCGCGGCATACTTCGTAAGCAGGGCATTGACTGGGATAAACAACTTGATGGAGGAGGTCATTAATGGCAAGGAGAAAAGACCAGTTCGCAATTGGAATTGATATTGGGGGAACCAACACGGTGTTTGGAATTGTTGACCATCGCGGTAACATTACCTATCGCGGAGCTATTTCAACCAAAAAACACGAAAAAATTGAAGACTATATTGAAGAATTGTACCAGGCACTTGTTCCTGCCATTCAGCAATCTGGCGGTAACACAGCAATCAAAGGAATTGGTATTGGCGCCCCAAATGGAAATATATACAGCGGGACAATCGAATATGCGCCCAATCTTCAATGGCGAGGTATAATTCCGCTTGCTAAAATGATGCAGGAAAGATTTGATCTGCCCTCATCGCTAACCAATGATGCAAATGCTGCTGCAGTTGGAGAAATGATGTATGGGGCAGCAAGAGGTTTGAAAGATTTCATCATGATCACTCTCGGGACGGGTGTTGGAAGTGGTATAGTTGCCAATGGCCAGGTGATTTACGGACATGATGGATTTGCAGGTGAACTCGGACACACCATCATTCGTCCGGGTGGACGTGTACATCCGGGAACAGATGCTCTAGGTTCTCTTGAAGCTTATTGTTCTGCACCGGGGATTGTAGTGACCGCAAAGGAAATGCTGGAACAGCTCAACGATCATCAATCGATGCTGCGCAATTATCCTGCTGAAGAAATTGATGCACGTGTGATTTACGAATGCGCAAAAAAGGGGGATCCGATTGCATTGGAGGTATATCGTTTCACGGGACAGTTACTTGGTGAAGCATTTGCGAATTTCATCATGTTCTCATCACCCGAGGCCATCATACTTTTTGGTGGTGTAATCAAAGCAGGTGATTTATTGATCAATCCTGTTCGTGAGCATATGGAAAAAAACCTGTTGCCGATTTTCCAGAATAAAGTAAAATTAATTTTCAGTGAGCTGAAGGAAGCAGATGCAGCCATACTTGGAGCGAGTGCGTTGGTGTGGGAATCAAAAAGTTGAATGTCCAATGTCCAAACCTCCACTGATGGCTTTTATGGTTAAAAGTTCCTTTAGGTACTTACATCTTAGATCGAATCAAGCATCATTTTTGATATCAGCTTTGTCTGTAAATAAAATTTTTCTGCAATGAAATGGCTTATTGTGATGATTTTATTTCTCGTAGTGGTTGCTTGTAACAAAGACAAGTATGAAATCAACCTGCCATGGTTATCTCATTGTGCACGCACCCAGGCAAAGGATTCTGCTTCGATTATGAATCAGCTCAATGGCAAGTGGAAATGGGAGAAATATCAGTGTGCGCATGACATGGATGGAAAGGAAGCAGACAAGGACATTGTACTTGATTTTACATTACCGACCGATGAGTTTATCCTAACTGAAAATGGAGCAGAAGTTGGAAAAAGTAGCTATTCAATCACAAAAATTGATTCTGTTACCTGGAGATTTCATGCAAATCCTGCAACCCCATACACACACGGCACTTTATTCATTTGCGGAACTTCAATGGTTTTTCATAATACCCCAGTGGATGGATGTGACCATCAGTTTAATAAACAGTGACAGGGCTGATTAAGTGGAAAGTGAAAGGTGAAAGGTGAACTTCAATTCGAAAAAACATTATTTGATTGGAAATTCGTCGCGCCGCTGCGTATGCAATTTCACATTTGAAAAGTTTTCAACGCTGCGCCGTTGCGTGAAATAAAACTTCGAATAATAGACTTTACAACAAATAATCGAATCTTCGATTTAAAGAACCTCCAACTATTCCAACCTCCAGCTTCCAACCATTTTGCTCCTTTGCTCACTTTGCGTCTTTGCGTGAAAGACTTCGAACCTGCTTAATTCGGTTTCACGCAAAGCTTTTTTCAGTCGTTTACATTCGAAATTTCATATACGGTTAGTAAGTCGTTTTATTTGAAACTCAAATTAAGAACGCAAAGCTCGACTGCTGCGCAGTCTCGTCGAAAAGTCATTTGTTGCTAAGTAGCAACGTTGCGCTCGTTGCGTTTGCAACTACAACATGTAAATTTATTATCGCTGCGCCGTTGCGTGAACCTCGACAAGCTCGGTTTGGAAACTCCAAAAAATTGCTCCTTTGCTCACTTTGCGTCTTTGCGTGAAACTGAAATCATAACTTCTCTCAAACATAGGTTCACTTTTCACCTTTCACTTTTCACCCAAACAAAAGTCACTTTCTCTTAATAAGAAACACCCCAGGCACCGCCCTCTGCCCCTCCTTATCCGATGGCTTTATCGTTTCTTTTCCATTTACCAACATGCAACTGCTGCCGCCACCATCAAGGTTCAATGCCTCGACACAACCTATATCTATTAAAATATTTGCGAGATCTTTTAATGATGCTCCTTCCGCAACGCCTTGGTTGCGTCCTTCAACAACAAGGATAATTAGTTGGTTGTCTTTTGTATAACCCATCGCTGTTCTGGGATGTAAATCATCAATTTGTTTGCCCATGAATATGCGTTCCCAGTCATTCGTAATATTTATTGCACCATTCTGAACGAGTGCAGGCCCTCCACC
>CAZCKF010000226.1:0-2444 GCA_964499155.1 uncultured Chitinophagaceae bacterium | reverse complement strand
CAGTTGTCATTTTCCACTTTCGGAATACCGGAATTTTTCCGCCGGAGGGAAACATTTTTGTCTGTTCATTGATTTGTTTCAGGTTGTAATGCATCAGAGAATCTCTCCAGCCAACATGAGCAGTTTGTGTTGCATAGGGATATCTTTCAGTTGAATCAGTAAAGATCCATGCAACGTCTGCCCTTCTTTTCTTTGAAATGCCAATTGCACTTCTGAATGTATGGAAGTATGTAAATGTGTCCCTGCCTCGTGCAGGGATGGAATGCACATTGTAACCCACCAGTTTTCCCTCATCAACAACAGTATTTAAATTCTGGTTGGTTGCAAATGAGAAAAATGTTCCATTCACAACAACAAGCGGCTGATTATTTTTTTCAAAAAAAGCAGAAGGCGTTAATCTCCTGCCAGATGAAGTATCTGTATCAAAAATTAATTGTTTGCTTTTCAGGTCTGCCTCAATATAAAACGCCCGGTTAGCCCTTCCATTTAACAGATCAGTGCTTTCAAATATGCGAATGGATGAGGGTAATGAAAATTGAGCATCAACATTTTTCCATTTTAATTGTGCATTCAAAATGAAACATGAAAAGCATGTAAGTATGCTGAGATATATTTTAATCACCTTATAATAGTTGTGGTTCCTTTGAGCTCATAATTTTTTCCTGCGAAATCAACAGCCTGTATGACCCACACAAATACTCCACTCGCCTGTGCATTGCCATTTATTTTTCCATCCCAGGAAGCGTAGCGGTCATTGGTAGTGAAAACAAGTTTACCCCACCGGTTGTAGATTGAAAATTGCTTTATTGTTTTAATTCCAATATACAGGGGTTTGAGCCTTTCATTTTTCCCATCATTGTTGGGTGTAAATCCAGTAGGAACATAAATCGCAGAACCCTTGAAAACTTCAACATTCACATGTGCGGTGTCTTCACAACCTTCAGCAGTTGTGACATACAAAACATATTTCTGGTCATCCTGTAATGTTGCAACAGGATTTTGTTTTGTTGGATCATCAAGCCCGGTTGATGGAGTCCATAGATAAGTAGCTCCCCCACTACCCTGCAAAACGATCGGCTCATTTTTTATGGCCATTGTATCATTGCCTGCAGATGCTGCTGCAAGATTTACAAAAACAGTTTCCAGCAGGGTTTGCGAAAAACATCCATTGCTTGAAACAGCATATAATTTGTATTCGTATTCTCCTTTTACATTAAAGGTTTTAAGAAATGATTGTTCATCATTCGAAGCTCCGTCAGCGAATGACCAATGCCATTCCACGATCTGTGTTTGCTGATCAGTTTGAACTGCATTAAATGAAATAGGTTGCCCCGTACATCCATCCTCAACAAGAGCCTGGATTTGCGGTCTTGGTAAAATTTCAAATGGCGTTGAAAAAGGCGCTGATACACATCCATAAATAGTTTCCACTGTTAATTCCATTTGGTGTGAACCAGCAGGTATGTTATTGAGTGAAGGAATTTGTGATGATGAAACAGGATTTCCATCAAGCACCCATTGCCATGATGATATGGGTCCATAAGCTGATGTGGATTGATCGAAAATGCGCGGAGGTTGTGATTCGCAGGTATCTGCAATGGTAAATGCAGCCTGCGGTGTAGCACCAATGTGAATTTGTTTTCTTATGGTGTCGCTGATACAACCATCAAGACCGGTGATAACAAGTTTCACTTCATACTGACCTGCTGCAGTATAAATTTGTGGTGGCGGCGTTGGTGATGTGCTTGTATTTCCATTTGCAAAATCCCAGAAATATGCAGAAATCGGTCCGAAGGATTCTGATTCATCTTCAAATGTGATCGGAGTATTGATACATGAAGCGTTTGCATTTGTTGTCGTTGAAAATTGCGGATTTAATGCAGTACAAAATTGTTGCAGGTTATGCGCACCACCTGTAGCGCCGCTAAATCCCCAGTAAACAAAGGGATCATTATTAAAAACATTTGCAACAAGATCGATTTTTGTTCCAAGCCTGTATTCGTTATCAAACCAGGTAGACAATGAATCGGTCAGTGGATCCCATTTAATTCGTAATGTATGCCACTGGCAATCTTCAATATTTGACGCAGTTGATTTTGCCATCACCGGTCCCGCGAGGTCTGCATTGTGCGTAAGATTTCCATCTCGCTGGATGCTGATGTGATCATATGCCGGGTCATTGTTGTTTGTGTTTTGCCAGGTATCGAGAGCAATGCCGATAGAAGGAACAATTCCTTCGAAACCCATTCCTCCACCGACCGAACCAAGGCTTGTGCTGACGGGTTGCAGAATGAAAACTATTCCATCAGCACCAGCATCACTGCAACCTAAGAAAACATTAAACCAGTAGTCAAAAGGTTGAGAGAGATCGATTTTGTTTGCATTCCACACACTGCCACCCTGGTTGAACTGAGGCTGAGTCAACGTATAGCAATTGCAACTGT
>CAZCKF010000225.1:0-6066 GCA_964499155.1 uncultured Chitinophagaceae bacterium | reverse complement strand
GATCTTTTCAGAAACCGCGGTTATTTAAAATTCACGCGTGATGAAATGATCGGCGAATGGGATACGCTCGATGCATCCTTATTGAGACCAACGCTGGATTTTGAAGAACAGATCCGTCTCATAGAAGAATTGAGGCGCAGAAGAGAAAACCCAACGGCAGATATTGAAATACGATTGAAACCCAATGTTGATTCATCGCGACTGGTAAAATTTTACATTGGTGATGTAACGGTTTATCCTGATTATCGCGAAGACAGTACTTCATATACATCGGACATCACGATGATCGATAATAACTACCGGATCATTTCATATGCAAATCTTTTTAAGACAAAAATTTTCCCTGAAAATATTTATTTCAAACGAGGCGATGTGTACAGTTTGCGTGAATACATCAGGACAATCAACCGGTTTAATTCACTGGGTGCATGGAGACTTGTTTTGATTGAGCAAAATCCACGTCCGGGTACTGATACGCTTGATTACATCATTCGCCTGACTCCTGCTGATAAATATTCATTTGATGCTGATATTGAAGGAAGCTTCAATTATGGCAATCCACTTTCTGGAAACCTGTTTGGTATCGGCGGGCGTGTGGGTATACAAAATCGAAATTTTGCAAAAGCAGCTAATCACGCAATTACGAATTTCAGAACTGGAACTGAATTAAGTATTAAAAAGGATGATCGTTTTGTTCAGACACGACAGATAAGCGTTGGCCATTCAATCTCATTTCCGCGCATTCTTCCCAGGTTTGGTTTTATTCCATTCAAATACAGGGAAAATGGAAGAACAGTTTTTTCATTCAACCTTGCCAATACAGATCGTGTAATCCTGTTCAATTTAAGAACGATAAATGGTTCCTGGGGATATGAAACAAACTACAGGAATAAATTATATGGTTTAAGATTATTCAATGTAGAATATTCAGTACTAAGAAAGCGTGATAGTTTAAATACGCTATTTGACAATAATCCATCGTTGAGATACATTTTTACAGATGGATTGGTCAGTTCAATCACAGCGGGGGTAACCATCACTGGCGGACGTGGAAAACGGATCAATCAGTTCAGGTTCAATACAGAAGCCTCAGGCATTGGGGTACTTGGCAGATTCACCACACCTTTTTTTGATTCTAACCTATATCGATTTATAAAATTTGATGTTGATTACAGAACAACCATTGCCATTGGTACATCAGCTCTTGCATTCCGCGTTTTCACCGGAATTGGACATAGCTTTTATAATGCATCACGCAATCCAGACAAAAATTTCACACTCCCATTCTTCAAACAATATTTTGCCGGAGGACCAAACAGCATGCGTGCATGGTCCTTGCGCCGGTTAGGGCCTGGATCTACGGTTCAGTCCTTTGAATCAAATCCCCTTCGTTTCGGAGACGTACAATTTGAATTCAATAGTGAGTACCGATTTTATTTGATGCGATTATTTGGTTTTAAAACGCACAGTGCATTGTATACCGATATCGGCAACATATGGTTTTTAAGAAATGAATTCGGTCAGGGACTTTTTAAATTCAAGAATTTTTTCAGAGATCTCGCAATCGGTGTCGGCACTGGCCTTCGGGTCGACTTTGAATTTGCACTCATCCGTCTTGACTATGCATTCCGCGCACGTGATCCAAGTCCCGACCCCGACCAAGCGGCTGGACAATACAAATGGTTTTATGGTATGAAGCTCACCAGTGGTGAATTGCAATTAGGTATTAATTATCCTTTTTAAAACATTCATCGCCATTATTACACTTTTATTTTTCCCTTTTAAAACTATTTGCTTCGAGTCAAACACAGTTTGAAAAAAGAAAAATCGTTTTCTTTTTTGGTGATTTCATCAATGCATGTTATTAAATGAAAAATAATTTCATCACATGCATTTTGAACCCGGTGGTGTTTATCACATTTACAACCGAAGTATTGGGGACGAAAAGATCTTTCAGAATTCTGATCACTATCATTTCTTCCTTGAAAAAATCAGGAAGGAGTGGCTTCCGTATTGTGAAATTCTGGGGTATTGTTTAATGCCTGCGCATTTTCATTTTGAGGTAATCGTGAATGAGGATGCATGCGAATACCTGGTGTTAAAAGACAAATTATCTAATCTTCAAAAATTGTCAAAGGCCATTGGAAAAACATTGAGTTCATATACGCGTGCCATCCAAAAGCAACAAGGAAGGAGATTAAATCTATTTGCGAAGAAAACTAAAGCGAAGCTGATCAGTGATAAAACGACACCCGTTGTCCTTCAACGCGAGTATGTGATGAATGCATTCAGGTATATTCATCAAAATCCGGTGAAGGCAGAATATTGTTTGAATGCGGAGGATTGGGAGATGTCATCGGCGAGGGATTATGCTGGTGTAAGGAAAGGCAGTATATGTAATTTGAAAAGGATCCGTGAGATTACCGGGTTGAAGGAGAGGGAGGTGCTGGAGTTGATTGGGATTAGGGTGAGGAGTAAGGAGGTGGTGTATAGGTGCAGGGGTTTTCTGGGTGGGTCGTTGCAGGTTTCAGTTGGATTGGGATCGTCTCTTAAATCTATCAGAGCACGTGGATCTGAACCTACTGGTCAGGCCACTGTAAGTGGCCTGACCGGTGAGCAGGATGAGCGGGATGAGGGATCGAAAATCATGAAAAACGACCCCCCTTCAACTGACTCTCCAGACCCTCAGGCGTTACCGCGTCCTCCAACCTAAACTCCCCTATCCTCGTCCTTACCAGTTTGCTCAAATACGCCCCACAACCCAGGAACTGACCAAAATCCTGCGCGAGACTGCGTATATACGTGCCAGTTCCACAAGTGACACGAAATGAAATCACGGGCAAATCAATACTCGTTATTTCAAATTCACGGATTATAACGGTCCGCGGCTCAAGTTTTATGTCCTTGCCACTTCTGGCCAGCTCATACACACGCTTGCCGTCCACTTTGATAGCAGAGTGAATGGGGGGAATTTGCTGGATGGTACCAATAAAATTCCTTGTCGCTTCATGAATCTTTTGAGAAGTAAGTTGCTCTAACGATTTGTGCTGTTCTGGCTCACTTTCAAGATCAAACGTGGGTGTGACGGCACCGAGCGTGAATGTTCCGGTGTATTCCTTTTCACGTGACATGTATTCATTGATCTTCTTTGTGAATTTTCCCGTGCAGATGATCAATAATCCGGATGCAAGAGGATCAAGTGTGCCGGCATGACCCACTTTTTTTGTTTTTACAAGATTGCGGACTTTACGAACTGCATCAAATGATGTCCAGTAAAGTGGTTTGTCAATCAGTAACACACGTCCCTCTGCAAATGGATTGGTTTCTGTCATAATCAGATGGACTGTCGGTTTTTCATTTCTACGTATTTATTCACCATGTTAACGGTCAGGTTTTCGGGAGCAGTAAGAATGGCTGGTATTCCATTTTTCTGCAGTTCTCTAACCATGATCCGTTTTTCAAATGCAAATTTTTCTGCAATGGTTTTAATGTAAATGTCCTCGACTGTTGAAGCTTTTCCATTAATAAGATCCTTCAACTCAGTATTTTCAAAAATCACAATAAGTAACAAATGATATCGCGCAATGCGTTTCAAAAAAGGCAATTGGCGTTCGAGACTTTCCAGTGATTCAAAATTTGTGTACATAACAAGCAAACTGCGTTGCGTGATTCGGTTGCGAATTTGAGAAAAAAGTTTTTCGAGATCTGGTTCAAGAAAATGTGTTTCCTGCCTGTAAAGTGTTTCAAGCAATAAACTGATCTGAGTTGGTTTCTTATCTGCAGGTAAAAAAGTATCAACAGTTTCTGCAAAAGTTATCAGCCCGGCCGTGTCCTGTCTGCCGATTGCCACATTCATTAATACCAATGCAGAATTAATTGAATAATCCAGCAATGTGAGACCATTGAAAGGCATTTTCATCACACGCCCTTTGTTGATAATACAATAGACCTGCTGACTGCGTTCATCAGTAAAATTGTTCACCATTAAATCGCCTTTTCTCGCAGTCGCTTTCCAGTTGATCGTCCTGTAATCATCACCTCTTACATATTCCTTTATCTGTTCAAACTCCATGCTATGGCCGAGTTTGCGAACAGTTTTGATTCCGGCTTGTTGTAATTGATTGCTGACGGCAAGCAAGTGATAACGGCGAAGTTGAAAAAATGAAGGATAGACTTTAATTAATTGTGAAGCAGGGGAAGAAAATTTTCGCCTTAAAAAACCTAGTGGAGTTGAAATGAAACTAATAATGTCGCCAAAATGATACTGCCCTCTTTGAGTTGGTCTGAGTGTATAAAAAATTGAAGTTTTCTGTTCTTTATCAGCAACGAAATTTCTCCTCCATTTCCTGGCCTGGTATTGAGAGGGTAATTCATCAATCAACTCCACCTTCGCATTAAACGAATAATTATTTTGAATTTCGATCTGTACCTTATTAATGTCTCCATTGCTGTGTCTTTCGGCTGTGATCCGTTTGGCTGTAAATGCATTTCTCCTCGCATATAATAAAATCGTATCCAGAAGAATAATGGATCCCAGCAAGATCAATGTAGCAGTGGCGATGTTGAAAAGTGCTGGAAAAAAATAGCTGAGTACATACAGGCATGCGGCTGCACCACCAATGTAATAGACAATATGATTGAAATACAGGGAATAAAAAAAAGTACGCTTCACATATGAATTTTAACGTGGGATGTCCATACCCTGAATGATCTGCCTGATTATTTCATCTTCGGTTACTCCTTCCATTTCCTTGTCGGGACTTAAAATTATTCTGTGCCTGAGCACTGGAGTTACAACTTCAAGAATATCTTCTGGTGTAACGAAATCCCGCCCATTCATTGCAGCTATGGCCTTCGCTGAATTCATTATCGCTAGCGATGCACGAGGTGATCCGCCGAGATAAATTGATTTGTGGTGACGAGTGGTATGCACAAGTTTCGCAATGAATTGCAATAATTTTTCTTCAATCACAAGTGTCTTTATCTGTTGCCTAAGTCTCATTACCTGTTCTCCGCGCAAGACCGGATATATCAATTCCATGACAGTTGTGGTTCCTAGAGAATGAAATTGAGTAAGAATAGAAAGTTCCTCTTGTTCGGAAGGATATGGTACAATGATCTTAAATAAAAACCTGTCAAGCTGCGCTTCAGGTAACCGGTAGGTCCCTTCCTGTTCTATCGGATTTTGAGTAGCCAAAACCATGAAAGGTTGCGACATGGGATATGTTCTGCCATCAATGGTCGCCTGCCTTTCTTCCATGATCTCAAAAAGTGCTGATTGTGTTTTAGCAGGTGCACGATTGATCTCGTCTATCAATACGATGTTACTGAAAACAGGTCCCTTCTTAAATTCAAATACGGCGTCACGAGGATTAAAAACCGGCGTTCCTAATACATCACTCGGCATGAGATCCGGAGTAAATTGAATCCTGGAAAATCCTGCATCCACACTTTTTGCAACCAACTTTGCTGTGAGTGTTTTGGCAACCCCTGGTACACCTTCAATCAATCCATGACCATCTGCAATTAAAGCTGCGATGATCAATCGCACCATCTCATCCTGCCCAACGATCACTTTTCTGATCTCGTCTGTAATTGCACCAACAGCCTGGTTCAGTTCCGTGAGGTCTGTCCTGTTTTGAAATACTGCTTCATCCATACTAAGTCATTTTATAAAATAATTCCAGCTCCTCGTAAAACGCTACCAGCTGTTTTTCAGAAATCGAATGTTCATTTTCAAAAATCCTGATCATTGCCATGATCTTTTCAAGTTTTAACTGATCATATCCTGATTTTGCATGCAACAAAGGAATAAATACATCGTCCGTCAACCCGGGATTTATTGCAAACTGATTTCGAACATGATCTAAAAAATAGGCAGACATTTTTTTTGCAAGGTTCAAATGATCCTTTTGATCATAATAAAGCCTCCCAATTGTTTTTACAAAATCGAGTGATTCATTGATTGGTTTTGTTTCCACCGGGATCACACGTTGTTTTCGACGCATTTCAGCAAACACATACAGCAACAAAAATACGAGTGCTGTAACAAGACCGTATCTTATC
>CAZCKF010000224.1:0-6066 GCA_964499155.1 uncultured Chitinophagaceae bacterium | reverse complement strand
AATGTTGGATGCACCATAGGCTTCAAGTGCCCAAACCTCCATCTCACCGAAACGCTGACCACCGAACTGGGCTTTACCACCGAGTGGCTGTTGCGTGATGAGACTGTATGGTCCGATAGAACGCGCGTGCATCTTATCATCTACCATGTGGTGAAGCTTGATCATGTAGATCACACCCACTGTTGCTTTCTGGTGGAAACGTTCTCCGGTTTCACCATCATGCAAATATGTGTGACCGAACATCGGGATACCAGCCTGTGAACAATACTCTCCAATTTCTTCGGTGGTTGCTCCATCAAAGATTGGTGTTGAGAATTTCACACCGAGTTTTTGTCCTGTCCAACCAAGCACTGTTTCATAGATCTGTCCAAGGTTCATACGACTTGGTACGCCCAATGGGTTCAGAACAATGTCAACAGGTGTTCCGTCTTCGAGGAATGGCATGTCTTCTGCGCGAACGATCTTCGCAACAATTCCTTTGTTACCGTGACGTCCTGCCATTTTATCTCCCACTTTCAGCTTACGCTTCACCGCGAGATAAACTTTCGCAAGCTTCAATACACCAGCAGGCAATTCATCACCAATTGAAATATTGAATTTTTCACGCTTGTATCTTCCGAGTTCTTCGTTGTACTTGATGTTGTAGTTGTGCAACAATGTATTGATCTGATCATCCACATCTTTCTCACCAGTCCATCCCAATGGATTTACGTTCTGGTAATCGATCTGTGACAAATTCTTTGCAGTGAATTTTGCACCCTTGCCAATCAGAACTTCACCAAAATTGTTACTGACACTTGCACTTGGTCTTTCTTTTACCAGTGCCTGGATTTTGCTGAGCAAAATATCCATCAGGTCAGCTTCATTCTTTTCGTGTATACGATCGAGTTTTTCGAGTGCAGCCTTCTCACGCACTTTTGCATTCTTGTCCTTTTTCGCACGCTGGAAAAGTTTCTTGCCAATCACAACACCTTCTACACCATTCGGTGCTTTTAGTGAAGCATCTTTTGCATCACCAGCCTTATCACCAAAGATTGCACGCAACAATTTTTCCTCAGGAGTCGGATCGCTTTCACCTTTCGGTGTGATCTTTCCTATCAGAATATCTCCTTCCTTGATCTGTGCACCGATGCGAATAATACCATTCTCATCGAGATCCTTGGTTGCTTCTTCAGAAACGTTTGGAATATCCGGAGTCAATTCTTCCTCTCCGAGTTTTGTATCGCGAACTTCAAGTTCGTATTCAGATATATGCACTGAAGTAAACAGGTCTTCGCGAACCACTCTTTCACTTATTACAATCGCATCTTCGAAATTGTAACCCTTCCATGGCATGAATGCCACTTTGAGGTTTTTACCAAGTGCGAGTTCACCATTTTGTACCGCGTATCCTTCAGTCAGGAAATCACCTCTCTTCACGCGCTGTCCTTTTTTAACAGCAGGCTTCAGGTTGATACATGTTTCCTGGTTAGTCTTCATGAATTTTGTCAGCTTGTAGATCTTCAGATCTTCTTCGAAGCTGATCAGTTTTTCCAGTTCATCACGCTCGTATCGGATGTGAATTTCATTCGCATCAACAAATTCAACCACACCATTTCCTTCAGAGTGAATCTGGATCCTTGCATCACGTGCTGCTTTTCCTTCGAGACCAGTTCCCACAACAGGAACGTCAGGACGGATCAGCGGAACTGCCTGGCGCTGCATGTTTGATCCCATCAACGCACGGTTCGCATCATCATGTTCAAGGAATGGAATGAGTGATGCACTCAGACCAACGATCTGGTTTGGCGCAACGTCCATGAATTCCACTTCACCTTTTTCAAGGATTGGGAAATCACCAGTCTGGCGTGATACAACTTTCTCTTCCACAAACTCTCCTTTTTCATTCAATGGAGAATTTGCCTGTGCAATTTTTGCAATGTCTTCTTCTTCAGCACTGAGAAAAGTAAGTTTTCTCATATCCACTTTACCATCAGCCACTTTCCGGTAAGGCGTTTCAATAAATCCCATCTCATTGATCTTCGCGTGAACACAAAGAGTTGAGATAAGACCAATGTTTGGTCCTTCTGGTGTTTCAATGGTGCAGAGACGTCCATAATGTGAATAGTGAACGTCACGTACTTCGAAACCAGCTCTTTCACGACTCAAACCACCTGGCCCGAGTGCTGAGATACGACGTTTGTGCGTGATTTCAGACAATGGGTTTGTCTGGTCGAGGAATTGAGAAAGCTGTGATGTTCCGAAAAATGAGTTGATCACTGACGACAATGTTCTTGCATTGATCAGGTCAACCGGAGTAAATACTTCATTGTCACGTACGTTCATCCTTTCACGGATCGTACGCGCCATCCTGGCAAGACCCACACCAAATTGTGCATACAACTGTTCTCCAACTGTACGTACCCGGCGGTTGCTCAGGTGATCGATATCATCTATCTCCGCTTTACCATTGGTAAGGCGAACGAGATATTTAATGATCTCGATAATATCTTCTTTTGTTAATGTCTTTTGTTCAAGAGGTGAATTCAAATTCAGCTTTCTGTTGATCTTGTAACGACCCACTTCACCAAGATCGTAACGTTTGTCGCTGAAGAATAATTTGTCGATGATACCACGTGCTGTTTCATTATCCGGTGCATCTGCTCCTCGCAACTGGCGATAGATCACCTGCACAGCTTCGAGTTCACTGTTTGATGTATCCTTGTTCAGCGTATTATAAATGATGGCGTAGTCACCACCCACGTCTTCTTTCTGGATGAAAACACTTTTCACATCCATTTCGCTGATCATTTCAATTGCTTCCTCATCAAGAATGGAATCACGCTCAAGCACGATTTCATTTCTTTCAATAGATACTACCTCACCTGTATCCTCATCAACGAAATCTTCAACCCAACTGCGGAGTACACGTGCAGCAAGCCTGCGACCAATGTATTTCTGCAATGATTTTTTATCCCCGTTCACTTCATCGGCCATTCCAAACAATTCAAGAATATCCTTGTCTGTTTCGAATCCGATCGAACGAAGCAATGTTGTTACTGGGAATTTTTTCTTACGGTCGATGTAAGCATACATGACATTGTTGATGTCAGTAGCAAATTCCATCCATGCACCTTTGAACGGAATTACTCTCGCTGAGTAAATCTTTGTTCCATTGGGATGAATTGACTGTCCGAAGAACACACCAGGAGATCTGTGCAATTGAGATACAACAACACGTTCAGCACCGTTGATCACGAATGTTCCGCGCGGTGTCATGTAAGGAATGTTTCCGAGGAATACATCCTGAACGATCGTTTGGAAATCCACGTGTTCTTCATCGTTACAACTGAGGCGAAGTTTCGCTTTCAGCGGTACCGCGTACGTTAATCCACGCTCCATACATTCGTCAATGGTGTAACGGGGCGGATCAATGAAGTAATCAAGGAATTCAAGAACGAAAATGTTTCTTGTATCGGTAATCGGGAAATTTTCGCGGAATACGCGGAACAATCCCTCGATATTGCGTTTATCCGGAGTTGTTTCTAACTGGAAAAAGTCTTTGAAAGATTGAATCTGAACTTCGAGAAGGTCCGGTGCGTCTGCTAGGTGCTTGATTTTACCGAAATCGACCCTGTGGTTCAATTTAGTTGAAGACATACGAGTAAAACCGGTTTAATTGTTATACGGCACACAAATCACTATCAGGCATTTATTTGGAATAAATAAAAGCCGTCTGAAAATCAACTATTTAATAATGAATTGTCCCGTCAAAATGCTTGGCCAAAATTAAAGGACAGCAAAGGTAAGGAAATAAGCCTAACAAAAAAGAAAAGTTTCGCAACAAATACTACGCCATTTTATGGTGAAAACATCATTGCCTGCCCCGGCTGATGAAGTAGTTTCATAGCAAAAGTGCTATGAAACAGTGGGTTTCAGATTATTTCCATTTTTCCAGAAAAGACCGGATTGGATTGATAATCGTGGCAACGATTATGATTTTATCTGCTTTTATCCCATCTATAATTCCCCCAAGGCAATTTCCATTGATAACAAAAGATACAGCCCTGTTCGCTGTCACTGAACCCAACTTTGAACCAGATTATCCAGATGAAGCTCCTGTAAGAAAAAATGCTTTCCATCCAAAAGCTCGTTTGTTTGAATTTGATCCCAATTCCATATCGGTTGAAGAATGGATGGAATTAGGACTAAATGAGAAAACCGCCAAAACCATCGAAAAGTTCAGGATAAAAGGTGGCAGGTTCTACAAAGCAGAAGATATCTCAAAGATTTATGGTTTATCAGGTGATGACTACACAAGATTACTGCCCTATGTCAGGATTGAAAATGATAAAAAGAATGCACCACTTAGGGAGACAAAAATATTTTCGGATAGAACGCACGAAGCAATTGATATCAATATTGCAGACAGCGCAGCATTTGAAAAGCTACCTGGTATAGGTTCCAAACTGGCTTCACGCATTGTGAATTTCAGGTCAAGGATCGGAGGATTTTATTCCAAACACCAATTGCGCGAGGTATATGGAATCCATGATTCTGTGTTTGCAAAATTTGAAGGAAGAATAATCCTGAATAATGCTGATGTAAAAAAAATAAACATCAATCTGGCCACTGCGGAAGAAATAAAATCACATCCATATTTTAAATGGCCACTTGCAAATGCAATCGTTAATTATCGGAAACAACATGGTGATTTTAAAACAATCGATGGATTAAAGAATATTGCATCGGTCTCTGATTCAATATTTTTAAAAATCAGGAATTATATAACAGTGAATTGATTAACGGGAAAACAAAAACTTGTTGCCCTGCAAAGATTTGGTCTCGCCGTCCTTTCTTCCCAAAACAAACTGAAGTTTTGAATTGAAATTTCTTTCTGTCCCTAATTGCAAATCTTCCATGTACAGCGGATATAATTCAAGTGTGTCGCCTTTTACACCCCATGAACCACGGTAATTCACCGTGTTTGCGTAGGGATCTCGTTTAATCAGGATGAAATGCATCATATCATTCTTTATGTTTAAGACCATTGAAGTATCGCCATCCTGTCCAAAGTATTGACCAACAGTATTTCGCTCATCGGAAGTTTCAGCACTATTATAAACTGATGCCCAACAATTGAGGTTGTCGAATAAATCATGTTCAATTTTTCCCGCGCGAACTGCATATGAAGGTGGTTTCAATATGTATTTCACTTTAATTCGGGAATAACATGCTTCACTCATTTCGCTTGAAAAATCCACGTGTTCAGATTCTTCTTTTGCTAACAGCACTTTGGGATCAAAACTGTATTTGCCATTTTTATCTGATATAATAAATCTGTCTTTTGAATATTCTCCGTTCAAAGTATAATACATCCTGGCTTTTTTCATTGGCTCCAATTCACCATCCAACATATAGCCAGTTACTAAAAGTGCATTCTCTCCAGCAGGTTTCATTGAAGCACATGCTACTGCAGTTACTATTATTGCAATGGAAAATATTTTTCTGAACATGGTATAAATATAAAAACCCATCAGCAGGTTATCTATTCTGCTGATGGGTTTCCACAATTTAATGGATCAAATCAATTTATCGTATCGAAAAAAATCTAATTTGAATCCTGGCGTTGTCCGCTGCCTGTTGTTCCCCGTGATTCATTATCACTTTCAGGAAGGTCTTCGCGTGACAATCCACGTTCTTCACCTGCATCAGGATTCTGTTTTGTTCCTGTAAAGGCCATTGTTCCTTTCTTTTCAATTTCTTCTCTTTCTGCAGGATCATTCGATGTTACGCCTGAATTGTGTTCGCCTTCGCCAAGCGAAGTTTTTTCCTGTGTTTCAGGCAGGTGTCTTGTCTGGTTTCCACCTGCTACATTTCCACCTGCTGGATTATTTCTGTCACTCATGGTTTTTTTTGAAGGAATAGATTCAAAAGTCATTCCAGCCCGGCGAGGGCGCCGGGCAAGGTCCAGGAAAAACAAGGAACCAAGGTCCAAGGTCCAAGTGCTTCCTTTGAAAATTTATAGATGTAAGAGTAATTATTATCTCAAGGAAATCCTGAACAAATGCACGGGGATTGGCACCA